>NZ_JBHWZJ010000037.1:9876-35310 GCF_042728415.1 Streptomyces sp. NPDC060198
CGAGCGTCGCGCCCCGCCTCCACGGGGGCGGGACCGCGGGGCGCGCCCGGTCTGCCCGGTGCCGGCCCCTCGTCCGCGGCCGGTTCCGCCTGTGGGGCGCGTTCGCCCTGCGGGTGAGGGTGGGTTCGCCCGGTGTGGCCGGCTCCTCGGAGCCGGCGGCCGTGTTCGCCGGCGCAGGCCGCGGCTGCCTCCTGGTTCGTCATGTTCCAGTGGCCCCGGAGCGCGGTGGCTTCCCGCCCGGAGCTCCCGCGCGGCCGGCGTCGGGCAGGAGCCGGGAATCCGGCCCGCTCCGAGCCCCGTCCCATGGGTGACGTGGGTGCCCGAGACGTTCCGGGCCCCGACGTGCGGCCGTCCGCCCGGCGTCGAGAACTGTCACACCTGCCCTCCCGGCTCTCCCGGGGCCGGACGGCGCGTCAGGACGCCCGCTCCCGCCCTGTGGTGAAGGCGGCGCGCACGCGAGGGAGAACGTTCGGTCTTGACAAGGAGATGGAGCGTTTGCCACTCTCATGAGGCAGAACGTTCGGTCTCATGAGATGGATTCCGGTGTTCCGGGGCGCCGTCCGGCGTCGGGCCGACCGTTCTCTCCTGCGCGCCTCCACCGACAGCTGAAGAGGGATCACCATGAGCGCCATCGCTGCTCCGTCCGGCATCGCCGGGACGGCTTCCGTCCTACGACGGCTGTACTTCGTCCGATTCGTGTTCGCCATCGTCTGGGCGCTCGTGATGTTCACGATGGCGGACGAGATCACTCCGGTGGCGGCCGTGCTGCTGGTGCTGTACCCGCTGTTCGACGTGGGTGCCGCCGTCGTCGACGCGAGGTCGTCACGCACCACGGGACCGCCGGTGCTGCTCTACGTGAACATGGCGGTCAGCCTCGGCGCGGCCGTCGGTGTGGCCATCGCCTGCGCATCCGGCATTCCGGCCGTGCTGGGTGTGTGGGGAGCCTGGGCGATCGTGTCCGGGCTGGTCCAGCTGATCGTCGCCGTGCCCCGGCGCAGGTGGGGGGGCCAGTGGCCGATGATCCTCAGTGGCGCCATTTCGGCCCTGGCCGGGGCGTCCTTCCTCGCGTCCGCCGGAGCGGACGACCCCGCGCTCACCGCCGCGATCGGCTACGCCGTCCCCGGCGGCATCTTCTTCCTCGTCTCGGCCCTGCGCCTCGGCCGCAAGGCGGAGGGCTGAGTGAGCGTTCCACTTCCTGGAGATCAAGCCGCCCGCGCCGGTTCCGTGGGGACGGTGGGGCCGACGCTCGCCGACGGTGCGCTCGTCACCACCGCTGCCGACCGGGAGGCACGTCGATCGGGAGCCGCGGTGCCGGGAGCGGCGCACCGGCCCGGGGCGGGGGCGTGGAGCGGAACGGACACGGTGTGACCGGCGGCCGGTCACACCCCGGCTTGGTCAGGTGGAGAGGGCTCGCAGGAGTCCCTCGACGCCCCGCAGGAAGGTTTCGGAGACCGCCGCGGGGTCGGACAGGCAGCCGGAGACCATCGCGCCGTCCCGGAGCATGACGAGGTGGCGACCGGCGGGTGCCGCCGCCGGATCGCCGGTCTCGGCCAGCAGCCCGGTGACGGTGTCCAGGAACCACTGGCGGTGGGACAGGACGGCTCGGTGGACCGGGTGGTCGGCATCCGGGTATTCGGCCGCCGCGTTGAGGAAGGCGCACCCCCGGAATCCCGGGGACTCGATGCCCGCGGCTATGGTGCGGCAGACGGCGCGGATCCTGTCCGCCGGCGCCTGCTCGGCCGCCTGAGCGGCATCGGCGTGCGCCCGGAGTTCCCGGTCGGTCCGGTCGAGGTACGCGAGGACGAGATCTTCCTTGCCCGTGAAATGCCGGTACAGCGTGGCGCGGGTGACCTGCGCCTCGGACACGATCCGGTCGACGCCGACGGAGTGGATTCCCTCCGCGTAGAAAATCCTGGTCGCGGTGTCGAGCAGCCGGGATCGCGCTTCCGACGCGCCTCGTCCCTGTGCGTTCTGGTTCATATGCCCAGGTTAGCTCGGGGGAGAATGGTCGTTCCACCACCGGATCGCCCGGCACGGCCCCGGACGGCCACGCCCCGGACCGCACCGCACCGGGCGGCCTCTTTTCCTGGCCCGGGCCGGCGGCCCGGACGACAGGGGGACGGGGGCTGATGGTGTACTACGGGCGCCTGTACGACGCGGCCGACCCGGCGCCTCCGTCCGGCCCCGCCACCGCACCCCGACACCTGGAAAGCGCGCTCATGTCCCGCACCACGCCCCGGCGTCCCCTCGACGTGGAGGCGGCCTTCCCCGCCCTCGCGGACCACCGGCGCACGGCCACCAGGCTGCATCCCCGTCGCGGCACGCCGACGGTGCGGGAAAGCTCCGTGGCGGGCCCCATGCTGTGGCCGGCCGCCGAACCGTGGCCCGTATGCACGACCGTGCACCCGAAAGGCACCGGTCACCTGCTCTCCGAAGTGCGGCTGCGACGCAGGATCGTGGAGGACGCGCGGGGACGCGACCACACCGAGGAGGAGCGGAGGTTGCTCGACGGCATGACCCGGGGCGTCCACGCCCCGGACCTGCGCGACGACGCCCCCGTGCCGATGCTGGCCGTGGCCCAGCTCTTCGCCGAGGACGTCCCGGATCTCGTGGGGCCGGAGGGCAACGACCTGTTGCAGGTCTTCTGGTGCCCCTTCGAGGTGCACGGCGCCGGTCGCACGATCGACGTCGTTCTCAGATGGCGGCGTTCGGCCGAAGTCGGCACCGTGCTCTCGCCGCAGCCCGAGCCGCCGGTGGTCGGCCGCGCGGAATGCGTGCCGGCCATGTGCGTCGTGCACCCCGAACAGGTCCTGGAACACGAGTACTTCGGGCTGCTGGGCGAGGAACTCCAGGAACAGGTCTCCGCGTGGGAGGAAGAACTCACCGAGGACACGGAGGAGGACACGGACGGCCCCTCCTCGTCGGGGGGTCACGCCACGTACGAGGAGTACGAGGCGGCGATGGCCGCTGCCAGGGCCGAGGAACCGGACGAGACCGATTACATGAGCGATCTGTCGATCGCACCCGGCTGGAAGGTCCGGGGCTTCGCGTCGTGGCACCTGACCGATCCAGCTCCGGTCGACTGCCCGCTGTGCGGAGCGGCGATGCCGCCCCTGCTCACCGTGGACAAGGGGGAGTGCGACGGCGCCTCGAGCAGCTGGCTGCCGCACGAAGACCGGGACGCCCACGACGACCCACGCGTCCTCGACCCGGTCGGTGTGTACCTCGGCCGCGGCCTGATGCGCGTGCACACCTGCCCGGTTGATCCGGGCCACCCGCACCGGCTCAGCTTCCAGTAGTCCGCCCGTGCTCAGGTGAGGGTGTTGCGCAGGTGGGGACCGAGGTAGCCGATGTAGAGCTTCCCTGTCCGGGGGCCGGCATCGTAGAAATGCAGGCGGGGGGCGATGGTGTTGCCCCGCCCTATCTTCAGATGCGCCTGCATGAAGACCTTGCCGCTTCGGTCGACCTCCTTCGGGACCGGAAGCATGCGCTCACCGCGCAGTCTGCCGTTGCGGGCAACGGTGTCGGACTCCCGCATGGCCACCTTGGCCGCCGGAAACGGGAAGGCGCTGGAGGCGTCGGACTTGCACCAGCTCAGGAAGTCCCCGGAAGCCGAGCCGGCGGCCGACGTCCGGGCGAAGTCGTTGAGGGCGAGCAGCCCGTCCCAGGCGACGGACAGCCAGTTGTCCACCGACTGGCTGTCCAGCCCCACCGTGATCTTCCGGCTCCCCGTGAACGAGATGTTCGGCAATTCGTGGAGCCGGTCCAGCAGGTCCGTGAAGGTCTCCGGGCGGTCCACCTGAAGACTGCCCGCCGCGGTGCAGGAGGTTCCGAACTCGCCCACGGCTTCCAGGCGTTCGCGCAGGTACCGGATGAGGCGCTGGGACTCCTGAACCCTGTCGTACAACTCCTCGTTCTCGCCACGGAGTTCGTCACTGCCGAGTTCGGCCTTCGTGAGCTCCGCATGGAGGGCGTCGATCGCGTCGACCCTGATGGCCTCGACCCGCTCGGCTTCGTCCAGCAGTGCGGTGAGCGCGGCGTTCTCGGTACGGAGCTCGTGGGCATCCGCGGCGGCCAGGCTGGGCCGCGGGCGCGCCCGGAGGCGCGGCACGCTGAGCAGCGCGGCAGGCAGCGTATGGCGGGAGGCCATCCGCTGGGGGAGCGCGGCCAGGATGGACGCCGACCGGCGGACATTGCTCTCGATGGTCCGCCGTGACATCACGGGGTGCCGTTGGGCGTCGGGTTTCCAGGCCGGGTCGAGCCCGGGGACGTACGTGCGGACACCCCCGCCGAACACCGGGTGGTACTCCAGCGCGGCATTGAACTTCGCCTGCGCGTCCGGAGTGAGGACGTAGAGCACGGCGAGCCCGTGCAGGTTGCGGAACAGCGGCTCGACGACCTTACCCGCCCAGTCGTCGGGATCCTCCCCGTACGGCACCGTGGCGACGACGACGGGTATCCGGCGGCGCCCGTCGCACAGTTCCTCCATCAGGTCGTCGATGTCGTCGGCCTCGATGAACGCCGGCGCGGTGGCGACCTCCGACTCCCCGTCGCGCGCGTCGAGATGATCCAGCAGAGAGCGGACGAGATTCGGCGTGTTGGCGCGGGTGGGGAACTGCCCCTCGCCGGCCGGCTGGTGTTCGATGTCGACCTGGACCCACGTGCGGCCCTCGTCCTCGGGCAGGCCGGAGCGCACGATGAGGGTCGACTGCCAGGTGCCGGACGTGGGACTGGGCGTCTCCCGCATGCGCCACCGGCTGTGTGAGCCCTTGCGGCCGTTCTCGGAGTCGCGGTCGAGGGTGGCGTGCGGGGCGACCTCGGTACGCCCCTCGTCCAGACCGGACGGGTCGTAGCCTTTCTCGCGGAGCCAGTCGATCAACTGTCTCTCCGCGACGGCACAGGTCTTCACGTAGTCCGACTCGGTCGACACCACCATGCGGTAGCCGCGTGGCTCCACGACGATCATCCCCCAGGACATGACGCGTGCCGGGTGGGCCACGGTCCGTCGGTGGCGGCGCGGCCCGGTGCGGCACGGTTGGGAAAGCGGTCACCGAGGTCGCGCACGGGAGCGGGCCTCGGCCTCTGCGGTACGGCCTTTGCCTTCCGCTTCGTGACCGCCTTCTTACCACCGGCCCGCGGGGGCAGGTGCGGGGTTCCGCTTTGTGGCACCCAGTGCCTTCCGGACGACCGTGCTCCCACGTGTCCGCAGGTCGGCGGTACGGGAGCGCAGGTGGGGCAGGTGGGGCAGGTGGGGCGTCGTCGGTGGAACCCGAGGGGGCGCTGCCGCCGGCTCCGGTGACGCGGGCGGGGCCGTCGGCCGGGATTCTGTGGGTGGCGCCCTTCGCCGACGGGCGGTTCTGGACGAGGTCCGCGGCGGACCACCGTCCGGGATCGAGGCCGACCGCGGCCGTCGGGGCGAACTCGGCTCCTCGGCCCGGGGACTGGAAGCACACCCGCCACGCGTCACCGTCGGCTGAGCCTCGCGGGCGGTCGGAGCGTCGTCGAGGTGCACGTCGTCGAACGGGAAGCAGGCTCATCGCATTCCCCGAGCACAGCGACCCGGGGAGACTCCGTTCCGGGCGAGTGATCGTCAGTTGCGGGTTGCGGAGGGGTAACTCGGCTGCTTCGAAGCCGACTTCACGGCCCGTCGAGGACGTGCGAAGCCTGGTTCAATCCGGCACTTCTCGCATTCCGGCCCCCTCGGCCGCCGCGGAGCGGCATGATTTCGGAAACTGCTCCACTGCCGCACCCCGGACGTTCCACACCCGGAATCTCCCGGTGGCGTAAGGGGGGAAGCGGAACTTCGGGGGACACATGAGGTCAGCGGCGTACACACGTCTGCTCGTCGTCGCGGGACGCCTCGCGCGGCGTCGGCTGCGGGCGGACCGGGGGGCGACTCCCGGCATCAGACGGATCGCGGCACTCATCGACGCCGCTCTGGAACGCGGTACGGACCTGCCGCAGGCGCTGCGCAGCGACCTCGTGGAACTCGACGGGTTACTCGGCGGGGTAGTGAAGGCCGACGCCGAGGACTCGGGCAACGCGGGACTCTCCTACGTGCTGTCGATACTGATCCGCACCACCGAACAGCCTCCTCGGCCCGACCTCGTTCCCGACAGGCATCTGGCGACCCTCTACGAGCTGCTGGGGCGCGAGTACGTGCGGTTCGCCGACTGGGCCACCGCGCAGGAGTGCTTCGCGGGGGCCGCACTCCACTGGCGGACCGCGCGACATGCGCGCCGTACCTTCTGCCAGACGGTCGTCCTCGCCATGAAGGCGGGAGACCGGGACGGCGCGCTCACCCATCTGCAGGTGATCGAGGGAGCGAGTCACGGAGCCTCCGCCGTCTTCCACCGGATCGCCGCACGGGTGCTGGACGAGAGGCCGGGCGTAGCCGCGCATGAGATCGCCGGGATCGAGCAGGTCCGCGAACTCGGCATCATCGCCCATACCTACCTGGTCTCCTGTCTCGCGGAGCGCCTTGCCGACGATGCTCAGCCGGAACGCGCGCTCGGTCTACTGACCTCGGCGATCGCGCGGCTGGCAGAGGAAGGCGCCGACTCCTGGCTGGTCGGGGAGCTGGAGCAGCGGTCCGCGACCATCCGGGTGGCCATGGGCCGGCACGAAGAAGGACTTGATCTCGCCCTCGCCGCCTGGGCGAAGCTGGACGCTCCGCGTTACCGTGCCTGCTCGCACGCACAACGCGTCTCTCTCTGGGCCAACTTCAGCCCGTCGAGGCATGCGGCACTGACCGCGGTGACAGCCCTCGGAGACGGCCGGGCGGTGGCCGAACTCATCGAGTCGTGCCGGCTCCAGTCCATGATCGGAACGATCGTCGAGGCCGACACCGAGGAGGAGACCAAGAAGCTCGCGGACAGCGGGGTCAGCACACAGCCGGAGCCGGCCGACGAGACGGAGAGCGACGGGCCACTCGTCTCCCGAGCCGTCTTCACCGCGCTCAACGACGCCTTCGGAGCTACCTTCCTGCGATTCCCGTCACCCGTGTCCTTTCAGGGTGCGGCACTTCTCATGCCTCACTACGGCAGCGTGCTGCCCGCCGGGAGCGCACACGCACTCGTGCCGCGATCACTGGACGAGGCGCTGCCCGAAGGCTTCTTCTGGTCCTCGCACATCGAGAACGGGTTCCTCTTCTGGTTCGCAGCCCAGGACGCGAAGCCGATCGGGTACGGCACGGAGGACCTACGGCTGCGGGACCGTGTCAAACCGGTCCTGCTGGGCCTGGCCGGGCAGTCGCAGTCGGCCGAACCGAAGAGCTGGAGTCTGTTCCCCCGCAAGCGCGGTCCCGGTGACTACTACGAGCCCTACACGCACCTGGAGAGCTGGAAGTCGGCGGAGGAGCAGATCATCACCCGTACGATCGGGGATCTGCTGCCGCCGCCACTGGTCGCGGCACTGAGCGCGACGATGGGGACCGATCCGGTACGGCTGACGATCTCGGCAGCGCGTGAACTCGCCTGCGTGCCGTGGCCGATCGTGATGATCCCGGGAGGCGAGGAGCGGTTGGTGGAACGGGCCGCACTGCGGATGTGGACCTCCGCTCCGACTCAGCTCGCGCGCTCGGCGCGGAGGAAGCGGCCGGACTCCTCCCCCGTACCGTTCCTTCTGGCGTGCGACAACCCGGACGGGACGCTGCGCGAGCGGACCTCGGAATCGGTGGTGCGGAGCGCGGCAACCCTGCTGGAAGCGGCGGGGTCCCCGGCGCCCGCCACCAAAGAATTCCTGCTCCAGGCACTCCACCGGATCGGGCCGTCGACCCGGGGGCTGTTCTTCTACCGCGGGCACGCGGTGCACGACGCCGATCCGGCGTGGTCGGCACTTCCGCTGGCCGGAGACGACCACCTGAGTTCGGGGGAACTGTTCGGCAGCCTCGACGACGGCACCCCCTTCCTGCCCATGCCCGAACGCGTGGTTCTGTCGTGCTGCTCCAGCTCGACCGCCTCGTCCCTCGGAGGCGAGGCCATCGGGCTCGCGGCCGGCGCCATCCAGTCGGGTGCCGACCAGGTGATCGCCACGTCCGTCGACCTCCTCGACACGTCGTTCACCGAGGTGTTCGAGGACCTGATCGTGGAGGACATGCTCGCCCGGCCCCAGGACGATCACGTGGACCTGTTGAGGAGGCTTCAGCTGCGGATGCTCAACGAGTGGAAGATCTGCTCCCTGCGGGGGACCACCGACTCCGGCGACGACATCCGTGACCCGCACCCCGTCATCTGGGCCTCCTACCAGGCGTACTGACCCCCTGCGGCGACCCACCCACGACACACCGCCGCCAGGAACAAGCGAAAGGGACCACTCTTGATCGCCGTAGCCATGCCGTCCGAACTCGCCGACGCCCTGGTGGGGCAGAGACTGGCGATCCGCCCCGGCACTCGCGGCTCCGCCGCCGAGATCGCTCTGATCGGAATCACCGTGGCCACGACCACCGTCAGCCTCCTCCAGGGACCGGACACCTTCCTCAGACTCACGGAGATCATCCAGCACACCTTCGGCAGGCGCACCGGCATCACCGTCCAGATCACGGCCAGGGGCGAGAAGGTCAGCATCGAGATTCCCGCCGACAGCACGGTGGACGTCGCTACCGTGGCCCGACGTATCCAGGACGCCCTGACGGAGGAAGACGACTGACCCCGAAGCCGGCACGACCGCCGGTGCGCGGCTCGTCTCCGCACGGGGACGAGCCGAACCGGATGCGGACGGCACGCCGAGAGCACGCACCTGACGCCGCTCCTCGACGGGCAGACCTTGGCTGACGCGGCACTCAAGCGTGTTGCGGAAGTCCCGCCTGTCCGGGCCACGGGCGGACGGCGCCACTTTCGCAACACGCTTCGGCCGTTGCACGCAGCCGTGAACCGTCCCGGCATCGAAGGTGCGCGTCCGGTCACCGCACACTGCCCGCCGGTACCTTGCGCCGGCGGCTCCCAGCCGGGTAACCAGGGAAGCCGACGACCTCACACCAAGAAGGGCTCCCGTGCACGATCACGAGAAGGCCGACTCCCACACCGGGGCGGGCAACAGTCGCATCGCTGCCCCTCGGCCCGCATCCGCCGCGCCCGCGCAGCGTGGCCTGCGCGGCCTGCAGGCCGCCGCGGGCAACGCCGCGGTCGTCCAGATGCTCCGCGGCGCCGACCACCCCTGGGCCCGGGAACAGCACGAGCACGGCGCCGGCTGCGGGCACCAGGAGACCGCGTCCTCGCCCGCACCGGTGCAGCGCTCCGCCGTCCACGACGTGCTCCGCAGCGCGGGGAGGCCCCTCGGCGAGCCAGTGCGCCAGGAAATGGAGACGCGGCTCGGCGCGGACTTCTCCGACGTGCGCGTCCACGACGACAGCGCCGCCCGTGCGTCGGCCGCCGAGATCGGTGCGCGCGCTTTCACGTCCGGCCGTCATGTCGTCATCGGCGCCGACGGAGGGGACAAGCACACCCTCGCCCATGAACTGACCCATGTCATCCAGCAGCGTCAGGGCCCAGTGGCCGGTACGGACATGGGCAACGGACTCCGCGTCTCCGAGGCTTCCGACACGTTCGAACGTGCCGCGGAGGCCAACGCGCAGCGTGTCATGCGGGCGCCGCTCGATGTGCAACGCGCCGTGGAGCCGCCGACCGCTTCCGCTTCCGGTGCCGCCCGCGAGGGTCGCGGCGGCCCGGTCGCCGTACAGACCGCACCCAAGGATCCGCCGCCCGTACCGAACAAGCCCGACAGCCTGAGGGTCGGCGGGGCCGCGCAGACCACCGGCACCGACCAGGCCGGCTCGGCCGGGCAGGCATCGGCCACGGAGTCCGCGCAGGCGTCCGAGACTCCCGCGCACGGGTACACGCTCGCCGAGCCGGCCGGCCTGGTCGTCTTCCGAGCGGATGGACGCACTCCCGAGGCCATCCGGCAGGCGAACGGAATGAGGTCCCGCAACAACACGTCCGTCGCGACCGAACTCGCCGCGTTCCTCGAGGACCCGATCGCCTACGCCCGAGCCCATGTCAGCAGCCCCAAGCCGACCCTGGTCTCCACGGCGCTGGACGAGGACTGCGGCGGGTACGCCAGCAACGACCGGCACGTCTACCAGATCCAGGTCAGCGGCTGGCACAGATTCGCGGCGCCGCCCGCGCGGAGCAAGATCCTGACCAAGCCGACGGTCTACGCCAACAGCACGTCCTTGGAGACCGCGACCGCGGTCGTCATCGGTCCCGTCGGTCCCACCCGTGAAATGGATTTCATCGGGACGATCCCCCTGGAGTCCATCATCGGCTGCCGCCGACCGGGGGAGAGCGGCTTCAGCGCGCTCTGACGCATGCGACGGCGGCGGTGCCTGCCCGGGCGAGGCAGGCACCGCCACCGGGCAGACGTGTGGAGGCTGTCCGGGACGAAAAGGCGGACATCGTGGTGCGGGAGCCACACCGTCAATAGGAGTGTTCAGTGCAGTACTGAACTGAGCCAGTCCGTCGCCTGCTCCGGCGTGGTGCGGGTGTCGACGCCGAGGACATGGACGGTGCCCAACAGGCCGTTGGGGCCCCGCACCCGGAGGATGCGCTGGGCGTTGCCGCCCGTCCGGGGGTGGACGATGACGGCGATCGGGTCTTCGGCAGGCCCATAACCGCCGCCGTAGGTAAGGAGCTGGTGGACGTCGTCCGCGCTCACCCCGTGCCGGTCGTAGCGCTTGTACTTTGCGTCCACCGGCAGCAATCTGCGGTGTCCCGTGCCGCGTGCCGGGAGGCTGAGCAGAAGGTCGGGCCGGAACGTCGAGGTGTTGCCCAGGTCTCCGCGGACGATGATGCCGGCGCCGTTTCCGCCGGGTATGGCGTGGCCGCCGCGAGGGCCGACGGCCTCGGTGCCGAGACGGCGTACGACGGCTTCCCAGAGCGCGGGCATCCTGAGCAGGAGGCCGTCCGCCGTGGCGCCCTGGTCGGCGAGCAGGTCGCTCACGCCCCCGCCGCGCAGCAGCAGACGGGCCCAGGTGTGGGCTTGGCGGTAACGGGCGTTGAGGCGGGTGTAGTGGGTGCAGTCCAGGGCGCGGAGCGCCGCTGCGGGGGTCGGCGCCTCTGGGAAGGCGCCAGCGATGTCGTGCAGGGCGCGCGCCAGGTCCGGGCTGGTGGTCGGACCGAGTGCCGCCTTCAGCGCGCTCCCCAGAACGCGGTTGTCCCAGATGTCCGCCTCCCGGTCGAAGGTGTGCATGTGTAGCTGGTCCAGCTGCCCGTAGCGCCGGGTGGCCTGGGCGGCGACGTCCAGGCGTCCCCGGAGCACCGAGTCGACGCTCCGGCGGCGTACGTAGTCCCGGCGCAGGCCCTCCCGCAGCAGCCGCTCGCACTGTTCGAGCAGGGCGGCGGCAATCAGGTCGGCGTAACCGTCGGGGCCGGTGGCCCAGCGCCTCGCCGTCGCCGGGACGGGCGTAACGAGGGCGTAGGCGAGCCAGCTCATGAGCTGCTCTCCCGGAATGGCGAACTTGGGGGAGATGACCACGCGGACGCGGTCCAGGACCAGGACGCCGACGGTCGCGTCTGCCTTGAGGCGCCAGCCGGTGCGCTCCCTGCTCAGGGTGAGGCAGCCCCGTGCCTGAAGGGCCTGCAGACGGTCTATGTCCCGCGGAGTGAGTTGGCCGGGCTCCAGCGGGGCGGACTCGTACTCACCGAGAGGGACCGGGACGCGGTCAGGCATCCGGGCCGGGAGCGCCGCTGGTGAACTCGGTCGCCAGCGCGTCCGCCAGATCCTGCGGCGACATGAGGCGCGCACGTCCGGTGTCGGCGTCGACCAGGTCGCCGAGGATGAGGTGCAGCAGTTCCGCCCGGCCGAGGCAGTAGTCCTCCAGGAGCGGGACCACCTCGTGATGGAAGGCCGCGGCCAGGTCCTCCTCAGTGGCGATGGGCGCACCGTCGCGCAGCAGGTAGGCATGCCCGATCTGGTGGTCCGCGTCGAGATCACGGGCGATACGGCCGTTGAGGGACTCGAAGAACGCGGCCAGGTCCAGGGGGCCGACCGTTCCGGAGACGGCGTCCGGGTCCGGTCCTACGGGCAGGAAGGCGAAGCGGCGGCGGACCGCGGCGTCCAGGTGGCTGATGCTCCGGTCGGCGGTGTTCATGGTGCCGATGATCCGGACGTTCGGCGGGACGGAGAAGCGTCGCTTGCTGACGGGCAGAGCGACCGGAAGGTTCCGCTTGTCGAGTTCGAGGAGTGTGATCAACTCGCCGAAGATACGCGGTAGGTCACCGCGGTTGATCTCGTCGATGACCAGCAGGAACGTCTGGTCGGGATGGGCGGCGGCACGGCTGCACAGGCTGTGGAACAGGCCGTCCGTGAGCGCGAGGGTGAGTCCCGGGCCGGTGGCGCTCAGGTCCGGTTTGAATCCCTCGACGAAGTCCTCGTAACCGTAGGAGGGATGGAAGGCGACCATGCTGACCCGGTCGCCGTGCAACATCTCGGCTTGTGCAAGGCCACGGTGACGGGCGTCGGCGCCGAGCGCGTCCGCGCGGCCGTCCAGGGCGAGGGCGACGCCGAGTGCGAGGCGTGTCTTGCCCGTACCGGGCGGCCCGTGGAGAATCACTTGCCCCTTGCGCTCCAGAGCGTCCAGCACGGCCTGTACGTCCTCGGGCAGCGCGACCGGCGTGGTCTGCGGTGCTCGGATCACGTCCACACCCGAAGCGCCCTGGGGTGCGATGAGCCTCGCGAAGAGGGCCGGGTCGACCTTGGCGAAGGTGGACCGCCACTGCTTCGGTTCCGACAGCTTCCGCGCGTGCGAGAGATCCCAGTCCACGGAGACGACGTGCTGGAACTCGGGCCGGTCCGCTTCGAAGCGGTAACTCCCGTTGACCGAGCCGATGGCCAGGACCTCGTCCGTACCTCGGTTGGCCACGATCCGGTCGCCATCCTCCAGGTCACGGAAGGCCATCAGTCGGCGCGCGAGGGTCAGGCTGCCCCCGCTCCTACGGGGCCAGTTCCTGTCCAGGGCCTGCTTGAGATCGGTGTCGCTCTGGTAGAGGCCGAGGTCTCCGAGCTGGTCCCATCCGACCCGGATGACTCCTCCCGCGCGGCACTCCTCCCACAGCCGGCCGCGCTCGCCGGGCGCGATCTTCCAGACGGTGCGCTGCTTGGACCGCGGATCGAAGTGCGCGTAGAGGAAATGCATCACTTCGTGCCTGGTCCAGCCCTCGAACTCCGCGCGAGAGCGAACCAGTTTCAGCAGCCGACGATTGCTCCCCCAGGCCGGAACATCACCTTGCGTCGAACCGCCCAGCAGCGTGACGAACCGGCGCAGGTGCTCTCCCGCGTAGATCGGCAGGAAGTGCTGCGGGAAGTAGGTGGCCAGTGACTTCGTCACCAACGTCGGTCCGTATCGCAGTACTTCGAGGTCGTCCAGCGCCTCGAAGTCCCCTGACCCGAGGGCGTCGAGTGCCCGGACGAACTGTCCGCGCAGTTCCGCCCAGGCGTCCTGTGGGTCCATCCCACGCAGGGGCGCGGCCAGCCGCCACTCCCCGGAGACGTGGTGGTACATGATGTGCTTCGCGGCACTTCCGCCCTTGATGCTGCCCAGGTGCGGAGTGCCGAACTCCATCAGCCGGCAGTATGTCGGCCCCGCTCCGGGCGGCGCGGCCTGTCCGAGGGCGTAGCGCTCCAGCGGCAGCTCCGCCCAGTCCTCCAACGGAAACTGGGACAGCACCTGCTTGCGCTCGTCCTCGGCAGCCGACGCGGCGTCCGCCACGGCGCTCCGGTCGAACTCGGCCGCAGCCGTGCGCACGTCCACCCCGTTCGTCATGGGGGTCATGATGCCGGACGGCGACGCAGTGGTCTCCGCGTCCGGAAAAGTCGATCGACCTCCTGCGTGTGCGCCACGGGGGCTGGCACGATGGGCCAGCACCGCGAGGCCGGATCTCGGCCGGCGTGCACGACAGCGACGGGAGAGACCGTGCAGGACTGGATCTACATCCTGAATCCGAACAAGGACACTCTCGACGGGGAGCCGTCCGACAAGGAGACCGTGCGCCGCCTCGCCCATCAGGATCCCGAACTGGACCTCTGGCTCAGCCGACGAAACCGCATGAACCCGGGGGACCGTCTATGGGTCTTCTTCAGTCAGCCCGAGTCGGCGGTCGCCGCGGTGGCGGAGGTCGACGGAGAGCCGGAAGGGGACCCCGACGACCCCGACTTCTCCTATCGGGTGGATGTGACCCTCCTGCCCGGCCCCACGGATGCCCTGTACGCCGCCCCGGTGAGCCGGGACGAGCTGGAACTCGGCCAGGTACGGTCCGTGCAGAAGGTCAAGCCGGGAGCACTGAAGACTCTGCTGGCGAGGGCCGGTCTCTGACGGGACGGCTGCGTGCGGGACGGTTACCAGGGCTCCAGCTCACGATCGGCTGGTTTTGTGTGGGGCAAAAGTGTTTCCTGAGCACGGGTGTTCAGTGCCACCAGCTTGTCAGCGCTGCGGTCGACGAAAAAGACGAACGCCTTGGCCGAGTCGGCGAAGGACGCTGCCGGGCGGCTGATGCCGGATGTCGTGATCACGATGAGCCGCTTTGGTACGTCATCGCCGGCCGCCGCGGCAAGGCCGTTCAGCCGTTGCACCTCGGACGTGGACAGACTCTTGGCACGGCTGTGCCACTCGATATGGAACGCGTCGGACCGGATGGGGACTTCGGCGTCCCCCTCCTCGACGTCCCCGAAGCCGAATGCCACCAACTGGTCGAGAACCGTTTCGGTGATGTGCCGGGGGCTGGGCGAGCGCGGCGACGTCCTCGGCTCGGCTTCCTCGTTTGGAACTGATCGATATCGAGGCCGACGTTCCTCGGCCACTCGGGCGGAGCGGCTTCACCCGCGAAGAGGGACTCCTGCAATGCGGATCGGTACCCGGCGGTAGCCGGTTCCCCGCGATCGGTCGGCGCGCACGGCACTTCCACGTCCCAGGCCTTTCGTCCCTTGCCGAGCACGTCGGCAATGTCCGCCACCGAGGCCTGCGCATGGGGTACTCCTGGTCCCGACCGCGTGCTGCGCCACAGATTCCAGCCCAGATCGACACGGCTCCACGCCTTGCATTCATCGAGGTACACATCCACCAGCCAGCCGAGGGCAGGCTTCAGCGAGACGCGGACGAACGCGTCGGAGAGCTCGGCCTCGACGAAGCAGCCGTCGCGTCCGCCTACGATGTCGAGTTTCGGCGAGTGGCGGGGGCCGTACGGGAGGTAGCCATTCCCCGCTGCCACGCGCCGCACTCGCACACCGCGGGCGTCCAGGAGGTCGGCCAGCACGGTCATGTCGGACGGCTCGCTCTCGTTCCAGCGCCACGGTGAGGGAACCGGTACGCCGGTGAGGTGCGCCGAGGCCACGGCGTGCAGGGCGTCGACGAGCACCTCGTCAGGCGTATCTAGCGGCCAGACGGACGGCGCACTGTTCAGTACGGGATCCATCACCGCCCAGACGATTGAGTACCCCATGCGTACCTGCGCCAGGGCGACCGAGCGCTGACCGGACAACGTGATCTTCAGATGCCTCAGAAGGTCCGCATCGTCGAACCGCACCTGGTCGGTCAGCTCGGGATGACGGTCGCACAGGGCCTGCTCCAGGCTCTTGAAGTGCACGTGTCGAGCGAAAGCGGCAACTACGTCGCTGGGCGGGAAGGGCAAGGGAGGCACTCCTGAGTGGTGGTTCGCGGTGGCGTTGGCGTTGCCGGGCACGCCACGCACCGCTGACGGAGCGTAGGTCAACCGGATGCCGTCACTCAAAGCGTTCGGTCGTCCTCAACGGCATTGGCCACCGGATTGGCCGGATGCAGTCGGCGGCTCCTCGCCGTGCTCGTCGATCTCCGCCCAGACGGTCTTGCCGGAGGGCGGGCGAGGCTCGGTGCCCCAGCGGTCGGCTAGGGCCTCGACCAGGAGCAGACCCGCTGCCCGACTCGTGGTCCGGGCCCTGGCCCCGGGGGGATTTCGGGGCGGCGCTCGCCCTTCGTGTCGCTCACCGCGATGCGTAGGGTGCCGGCTGCGTCGTCCTGCGTCAGCACCAGCCGGACGTCATGGCGGGTGCTCCCACGAGGTGGGCGCAGGCTCAACCCGTGACACGGCGCCCGTCTAGGACAGAGGACCCGCGCCCACGTGGTGCGGGCCCTCTTCTGCGTGGCGAGTGGTCAGCCGGAGGACTCGGATGCGCGGCCGGACCCCGGGCTGCGTCGCGAGGCCGGAGACGTCGGGCAGATGACGGTTCACCTCGTCGACCACACGCGGTCCGCGTGCCACGACCGACATCGGACGTTGCGAGGCCACTTCGGCGACAACCCTCCGTGATGGCTGACGGATACTCAGGCATCTCTGACGTATCGGCAGCCATTCAAGATCATCTTGCACGTGCGTTGCACAAGGTGCTGAACAACAACAGTGATCAGTGGAGGGCTGTGAAGGTGCGTATCCGCAGGTCAGCTGGCATGTTGGGGTGTCGTGCCCCTCACCCTCAAGGGGCACGGCACTCCACCCGTCAGATGTCCCGGAAGATCTCGATCTGCGCGCCCACCGAGTTGAGCCGCTCCGCCAGGTCCTCGTAACCGCGGTTGATGACGTAGACGTTGCGGAGTACGGAGGTCCCCTCGGCCGCCATCATCGCGAGGAGCACGACGACGGCCGGGCGGAGTGCCGGCGGGCACATCATCTCGGCGGCGCGCCAGCGGGTCGGGCCCTCGACGAGGACGCGGTGCGGGTCGAGCA
This sequence comes from Streptomyces sp. NPDC060198, assembly GCF_042728415.1. Taxonomy (NCBI): domain Bacteria; kingdom Bacillati; phylum Actinomycetota; class Actinomycetes; order Kitasatosporales; family Streptomycetaceae; genus Streptomyces; species Streptomyces sp. NPDC060198. The sequence goes on from NZ_JBHWZJ010000037.1 coordinate 26,562, forward strand.
GCTGGAGGCGGCCGCCGAGGCGGTTGAGGTCGGTCAGGTAGATGGCACGGTTGTCGTAGACCCAGTCGTGGATCAGCGTCTGGCCGTGCGCGGAGGCGGCGATGGCCGCGAAGAACGGCACGTTGTCGATGTTGAGGCCGGGGAACGGCATCGGGTGGATCTTGTCGATCGGCGCTTCCAGCTTGGAGGGGCGCACGGTCAGGTCCACCAGCCGGGTGCGGCCGTTGTCGGCCGCGTACTCGGTGGTACGGGCGCAGTCCACGCCCATCTCCTCCAGTACGGCCAGCTCGATCTCCAGGAACTCGATCGGCACCCGGCGGATCGTGAGCTCCGACTCCGTCACCACGGCCGCGGCCAGCAGGCTCATCGCCTCGACCGGGTCCTCGGAGGGGGAGTAGTCCACGTCCACGTCGATCTGCGGCACGCCGTGGACGGTCAGCGTCGTCGTACCGACCCCGTCCACCCGCACGCCCAGCTCCTCCAGGAAGAAGCAGAGGTCCTGGACCATGTAGTTGGAGGAGGCGTTGCGGATGACGGTGGTGCCGTCGTGCCGGGCGGCGGCGAGCAGCGCGTTCTCGGTCACGGTGTCGCCGCGTTCGGTCAGCACGATGGGGCGGCCGGGGGTGACGGTGTGGTCGATCTGCGCGTGGTAGAGCCCGTCCGTCGCGGCGATCTCCAGGCCGAAGCGGCGCAGCGCGATCATGTGCGGCTCGATCGTGCGCGTCCCGAGGTCGCAGCCTCCGGCGTACGGCAGCTTGAACTGGTCCATGCGGTGCAGCAGCGGACCCAGGAACATGATGATCGACCGGGTGCGGCGCGCGGCGTCGGCGTCGATCGCCTCCATGTCCAGCTGCGCGGGCGGCACGATCTCCAGGTCGACGCCGTCGTTGATCCAGCGGGTGCGGACACCGATGGAGTTGAGGACCTCCAGGAGCCGGAAGACCTCTTCGATGCGGGCGACGCGGCGCAGCACGGTGCGGCCCTTGTTGAGGAGGGAGCCGCAGAGCAGGGCGACGCAGGCGTTCTTGCTCGTCTTGACGTCGATGGCGCCCGAGAGGCGGCGGCCGCCGACGACCCGCAGATGCATGGGGCCGGCGTAGCCGAGCGACACGATCTCACTGTCGAGGGCCTCGCCGATGCGGGCGATCATCTCAAGGCTGATGTTCTGGTTGCCGCGCTCGATGCGGTTGACGGCGCTCTGGCTGGTGGCGAGAGCCTCGGCCAACTGTGTCTGTGTCCAGCCCCGGTGCTGACGGGCGTCACGGATGAGCTTGCCGATGCGTACGAGGTAGTCGTCTGACATGTCGGCAGGCTATCTCACATATGAGATGTGCATGCGTTCGGGCGGGGCAATCGGGTGAAAAGATGACCGGAGCGCCGCGCGGCCGTTCGTGGCACCGGTGCGGGCGCGCCCGGGGTCCACGGGCCTCCACCGCACGGGCACGGAGGTCCGCGCGTGACGGTGACCCGCCGTCAGGGTTGCACGATCGCTCCATGAACGCATGGCCACCCGCCCGAGGCGGGGATGTCGCCGTTTCGGCGGCCCGTGTCCCGGTTCGGCCGGATCGGGAGCTCCGGGCGTTGCGGCACCCTTGCTCATGGGTACAGCCCTCACGTGGACCAGGAATCTGACGGGCTCGACGCCCTCGCGGAGCGCGCGATGCGGATCCACGCGCTGTACGACCGGCTCAATCTCGCGGCCCGCGGCCGTACCTGGAAACGGGAGGAGTTCATGCTCGGATTCGTCGGGGGCGTGGGCGACCTCGCGAAGATCGTGATGGCGGAGGAGGGCGCCCGGCCGCACCCCACCGCCGCGCCCGGTGCCCTCGCCCACGAACTCGCCGACTGCCTGTGGTCGGTCCTCGTCCTGGCCCGCCTCTACGACATCGACCTCGGGCGCGCGTTCACCCGCACGATGGCCGAGCTGGAGACCGCCATCACCGCCGACCTGGAGCGGCTGCCGCGCCCCGAGGCGCCCGCGTGAGCGCCGGGGTTCCGGAGGAGCCCTTCGACCTGGCCGCGTACGAGTCGAGGGCCCGCGGCGGCCCGTGCTTCGTGTGCGCGGCCGTCGCCCGGAGACCGGGGTACCTGCACGAGGTGGTGTACGAGGACGGGTCGCACATCGCGTTCATGGACCGCTGGCCCACCCTCCCGGCAAAGGTGCTGGTGGCGCCCAGAGAACACCTGGAACACGTGGTCGCGGACCTCGACGCGGAGGGGTTCCACCGGCTGATGGAGGTCGTCCGACTGGTGGCTCGGGCCGTCGAGGCCGTCGCCGCGCCCGAGCGGACGTACCTGTACTCGCTGGGCAGCCAGGAGGGCAACGCGCACCTGCACTGGCACGTCGCGGCGCTGCCGCCCGGGGTCCCGTACGCCGAGCAGCAGTTCCACGCCCTGATGGCCGAGAACGGCGTGCTGCGCCGCTCACCGGCCGACGAACGGCGGCTCGGGCGGCTGATCAGGGAGGCGATCGCCGGAGGCTTCGCCGAAGAGGCCGCGGCGTCGGTCCACAACCGCCCGCCGCACTGACGCGCCTCTGGAGGCTCCGGGGCGCAGGCGGCTCGCGTACGCGGACCAGGTGGTCAGGCCGAGAAGGGCGCAGGCCTGCGGAGCAGCCACTGGCCGAGCGTCCGGCGCGCGGGCCGCACCACGACCTTGCCGTGGGTCTTCTGCCCGACCAGCTCGACCCTCAGGGTGGTCGGCGTGTCCGGCGCGGTTCGCTCCCGGCGGTGGCTGAGCTTGCAGTGGGCCAGCGACAGGCCGTCGACGTCGACCTCGATGCCCGGCCTCGTGACCAGCGTCAGCTTCTTCCCGGCCATGGCCACGTCGATCCGCAGGGTGTGCTGCGTGATCACGGCCTCGGTGAGGTCGAGCGTCACGTCGCACCAGTTCACCGCGAGCTCCAGCCGCCGGGGCAACACCCAGCGGCCCACCCGCTCGACCGGTCCGCTGAACACCTGCTCGATCCGGACGACATCCTTGGCCTCGGCGGCCGTCGCGGTACCGGTGAGGCCGGCCGGTGTGGCCGGCAAGTCGGCGGTGAGCAGGGCGAGTTCGCTCAGGGTCCGCGCCGACAGCGCGGTCTCCAGGCGCTCGTCCAGCTCCTCCGCGGTGAGCAGGCCGTCCCCCGCCGCGACGGTCAGCACGGCCACCACTCGGTCCCGGTCAGCGTGGGAGGCCCGCAACTCGGGCGAGGGGACCGGTCCGGAGTGCTTCCCGGTGGGTGACACGGGCGAAATCTCTCCCGGCATGCTTCTTCCGTCCCGGTGCGGTCGAGGGGGTGCTGTCGAAAGGCCTCCGCGACGCGCGTCGGCAGCGCGGGAGGAAGGCCTACGCTATATCGCGATACACGCCTCGGTCGAGCGGCCGTGCCTGGTCGGGAGAGGGCAGGGCCGATGCCCGGGGACGCCGATCGCGCCGGATACCGCGCCGCCCGGCCGCCGGTGGCGAGGTCCGTCCCGACCGCGGCGGGTCGCGGCAGGAGGGGAACCGGTGCCCGGCCCGGGCGAGGGCCTCACGGACCGGGTCGGCCGGGGGTGCGCGGCGTAGGATGATCCGGTCGCCGCGCGCTGGATCCCGAAGCGCGGCGGCGTGGCCGCGTGGCCTCCCCCTCCGCCGAGAGGGCGACGCGGATCCGGTCACCGCAGTTCGGGTCGGACGACGGGGCGAACGTGCTGATCACTGTTGCTGACGTGGAAGCCGCAGCCGAGCGGATCGCGGGGCACGTCGTACGGACTCCGACGGTGCCGAGCCCCGGGCTGTCCGCTCTCCTGGGCGCGCAGGTCACCGCGAAACTGGAACTGCTCCAGCGCACCGGATCCTTCAAGGCGCGCGGTGCGACGGCCAAACTGCTCGCGCTCGGCCCGACCGAACGGGCCGCCGGGGTCGTCGCGGTGAGCGGCGGCAACCACGGCATCGGTGTCGCCGTCATGGCCGGCGCGCTGGACATCGAAGCGACCATCGTCATGCCGCGGTCCGCCCCCGGCCGCGCCGTGCGCGTCGCCGAGGCCGCCGGAGCGAGCGTCATCCTCACCGACACCATGGGCGAGGCGTTCGCGCTGGTGGACGAAGTCCGGACCAAGGGCCTCACCTTGATCCACCCCTTCGACGACCCCGTCGTGATCGCCGCCCAGGGCACGGTCGGCCTGGAACTCGCGGAGGACGCCGGAGAGCTCACCGACGTCCTCGTCAGCATCGGGGGCGGTGGACTCGTCTCGGGGATCGCCACCGCGCTGCACGCGCACCGGCCCGGGGTACGGATCTGGGGCGTGGAGACGGAAGGCGCGCAAGCCATGTCGGCGGCCCTTGCCTCCGGCGGGCCGGTTCCCGTCGAGCTCTCCTCGATCGTCTCGACGCTGAGCGCCCCCAGCGCCTCACCGCTCACCCACGAGCTCGTCTCCGCACTCGTCACCGACGTCCTCACCGTCACCGACGCCGAGGCCGTCCAGGGCTCTCTCGACCTGGCCGAGCACGCGAAGGTCTGGGCCGAACCCGCCGCCGGATGCCTGCTGCCCGCAGCGCGCCGGGTGCTGGAACGCGTCGGCGACCGGGCCAAGCTCGGTCTGGTGGTCTGCGGCGGCAATGTGACCACCGCCGACATGAACGCCTGGGTCCGGCACTTCGGCCTGCGCTGACCGCTCGTCGCGGAGCCCCGGACCCCGTCCGCGGCCACGGTGGTGCCTGCCCCGGGGCTATCGGAAAGGCGATCGCGCCGGAGTTCCGGGAACGCGCCCTCGCGGGGCCGATGTGACCGTAGCGTGATCGTCGTGACGGATGAGGGCGAGGCGCTGGTCGGGGGCATGGCGAACGCGGGAGCGGTCTTCCGGCGTGGTGCGCTGGTGGTGCGCCCGGCGCCGAGCCACGCGCGCGCCCTGCACGCCTACCTCCTCGCGCTGGGGGAGCGCGGCTTCGACGCGGCGCCGGCCCCTGTCGGATTCACCGAGGACGGCCGGGAACAGCTGACTTTCGTTCCCGGCGAGGTGCCTCTGCCGCCGTTCCCCGACTGGGCGATGACGAGGAGCGCCCTGGACTCGGTGGGACGCCTGTTGCGGCGCCTGCACGGGGCCGGTGCGGCGGTCGCGGTCGACCCCCGTGCCGGATGGCCCGAGGATCTGGCCGACCCGGAGGGGGGAACGATGCTGTGCCACAACGACGTGTGCCCCGAAAACGTCGTCTTCCGCGACGGCCGTGCCGCCGCCCTGATCGATTTCGACCTGGCAGCCCCGGGCCGTCCCCTCTGGGACGTCGCCATGACCGCCCGCTACTGGGTGCCGATGGCAGATCCCTCGTCCGCTGCCGCCCTCTACCCCTCCGGGCTGGACGCGCCCACGCGGCTCGCCGTCCTGGCCGACGGCTACGGCCTCTCGCCGCAGGACCGTGCCGAGCTGCCGGGCGTCATCGAGCAGGCCACCGAGGTCTGTCGCGCCTTCGTCGCCCGCCGTGTGGCCGACGGTGACCCCGTATATCTCCGGACGCTGGCCGAGCGCGGTGGATGGGAACGCTGGGATCGTGTGCAGACCTGGCTGGCGGAGCACCGCGAGCCGTTCAGGGCCGCCCTGCTGCACCCGCCCGGCCGCAGCCCGGGCGGGTGACCTCGAAAGCTTCCACGCCCTGCGGCCCGATCCGCTTCGTCGGTGGCCCGTGCGGCGTACGGAGCGGTCGGGAGCGTGCCGACGTTCCCGCACGCCGTCGCACGGCCGGCAGCCGACGCCGCCGACGGCCGCGTACAGCACTCGCCCATGCCGACTCGGCGTACTGCTCCGACCGGCTCCCGGGCATGACCGTTCGACGGCGATGTACTAGAGTTATCTCGACATCGAGATATCTGCCGAGGCGCACCACAGCCGTCGCTCGGTAAGGGTTACCTAACTAATCCTTACCTTAGCGGATCGGTGAGAGGTCGTAGGCGGCACCACACGGCGCCCGCCGTGAGTGAGGCGCGGCGCGGTAGTACGCGCACATTGATGAAGGAGACTGTCGTGTCGGCGAACAGCTTCGACGCCCGCAGCACGCTGCGCGTGGGCGACGAGTCGTACGAGATCTTCCGGCTGGACAAGGTGGAGGGCTCCGCCCGCCTCCCGTACAGCCTGAAGGTGCTGCTGGAGAACCTCCTCCGCACCGAGGACGGCGCGAACATCACCGCCGACCACATCCGGGCGCTGGGCGGCTGGGACTCCCAGGCCCAGCCGAGCCAGGAGATCCAGTTCACGCCGGCCCGCGTGATCATGCAGGACTTCACCGGCGTTCCCTGCGTCGTGGACCTCGCCACCATGCGTGAGGCCGTGAAGGAGCTCGGCGGCGACCCGGCGAAGATCAACCCGCTGGCCCCGGCCGAGCTGGTCATCGACCACTCCGTCATCGCCGACAAGTTCGGCACCAACGACGCCTTCGCCCAGAACGTCGAGCTGGAGTACGGCCGCAACAAGGAGCGCTACCAGTTCCTGCGCTGGGGTCAGACCGCCTTCGACGAGTTCAAGGTCGTCCCCCCGGGCACCGGCATCGTGCACCAGGTCAACATTGAGCACCTGGCCCGTACGGTCATGGTCCGCGGCGGCCAGGCGTACCCCGACACCCTCGTCGGCACCGACTCGCATACCACGATGGTCAACGGCCTCGGCGTGCTGGGCTGGGGCGTCGGCGGCATCGAGGCCGAGGCCGCGATGCTGGGCCAGCCGGTCTCCATGCTCATCCCGCGCGTCGTCGGCTTCAAGCTGACCGGCGAGCTGCCGGCCGGCACGACCGCCACCGACCTCGTGCTCACGATCACCGAGATGCTGCGCAAGCACGGCGTCGTCGGCAAGTTCGTCGAGTTCTACGGTGAGGGCGTCGCCGCCACCTCGCTCGCCAACCGCGCCACCATCGGCAACATGTCGCCGGAGTTCGGTTCCACCGCCGCGATCTTCCCGATCGACGACGAGACCCTGAACTACCTGCGCCTGACCGGCCGCGACGCCCAGCAGGTCGCCCTCGTCGAGGCCTACGCCAAGGAGCAGGGCCTCTGGCTGGACCCGGCCGCCGAGCCGGACTTCTCCGAGAAGCTGGAGCTCGACCTCTCCACGGTCGTCCCCTCCATCGCCGGCCCGAAGCGCCCGCAGGACCGCATCGTCCTCGCCGACGCCAAGGCGCAGTTCGCCCAGGACGTGCGCAACTACGTCTCGGACGACGAGGAGTCGGGCAAGGAGTCCTTCCCGGCCTCCGACGCCCCGGCCGCCTCCAACGGCGTCCCGTCGAACCCGACCACGGTCACGGCCCCCGACGGCACCACGTACGAGATCGACCACGGCGCCGTCACCGTCGCCGCGATCACCTCCTGCACCAACACCTCGAACCCGTACGTCATGGTCGCCGCGGCGCTCGTGGCGAAGAAGGCGGTCGAGAAGGGCCTGACCCGCAAGCCGTGGGTCAAGACCACCCTCGCCCCGGGCTCGAAGGTCGTCACCGACTACTTCGACAAGGCGGGCCTGACCCCGTACCTCGACAAGGTCGGCTTCAACCTCGTCGGTTACGGCTGCACCACCTGCATCGGCAACTCCGGCCCGCTGCCGGAAGAGGTCTCCAAGGCGGTCAACGAGCACGACCTGGCCGTCACCTCGGTGCTCTCCGGCAACCGCAACTTCGAGGGCCGGATCAACCCCGACGTCAAGATGAACTACCTGGCGTCCCCGCCGCTGGTCGTCGCGTACGCCATCGCCGGTTCGATGAAGGTCGACATCACCAAGGACGCCCTCGGTGTCGACCAGGAAGGCAAGCCCGTCTTCCTGGCGGACATCTGGCCGTCCGAGGCCGAGGTGAACGACGTCGTCGCCAACTCCATCGGCGAGGACATGTTCAACAAGTCCTACCAGGACGTCTTCGCGGGCGACGCCCAGTGGCAGGCGCTGCCGATCCCGACCGGCAACACCTTCGAGTGGGACTCCGAGTCCACCTACGTCCGCAAGCCCCCGTACTTCGAGGGCATGACGATGGAGACGACCCCGGTCGTCGACATCACCGGCGCCCGGGTGCTCGCCAAGCTCGGCGACTCGGTCACCACCGACCACATCTCCCCGGCCGGTGCGATCAAGGCCGACACCCCGGCCGGCAAGTACCTCACCGAGCACGGCATCGAGCGTCGTGACTTCAACTCCTACGGCTCGCGCCGTGGCAACCACGAGGTCATGATCCGCGGCACGTTCGCCAACATCCGCCTGCGCAACCAGATCGCGCCGGGCACCGAGGGCGGCTTCACCCGCGACTTCACCCAGGCCGACGGCCCGGTGTCGTTCATCTACGACGCCTCCCAGAACTACCAGGCCGCCGGCACCCCGCTGGTCATCCTGGCGGGCAAGGAGTACGGCTCCGGCTCGTCCCGCGACTGGGCCGCCAAGGGCACCGCGCTGCTCGGCGTCAAGGCCGTCATCGCCGAGTCGTACGAGCGCATCCACCGCTCGAACCTCATCGGCATGGGCGTCCTGCCGCTCCAGTTCCCGGAGGGCCAGACCGCCGAGACTCTCGGCCTCACCGGCGAGGAGACCTTCTCCTTCACCGGCGTGACCGTCCTGAACGACGGCACCACCCCGCGCACGGTCAAGGTCACCACCGACACCGGTGTGGAGTTCGACGGCGTCGTCCGCATCGACACCCCCGGCGAGGCGGACTACTACCGCAACGGCGGCATCCTGCAGTACGTGCTCCGCAGCCTGATCCGCAAGTAGGCCCGAGCGGCGCCCACCACGCGCCGTGAAGAGCCGACGAAGGGGCCGCACCACCC
>NZ_JBHWZJ010000038.1:0-35180 GCF_042728415.1 Streptomyces sp. NPDC060198
CCCGGTGACCGGGTCGCCGCAGGGCGAAAACCCTTGCGGCGACCGGCCCGTCAGTCCCGCAGCAGGTCCGGCACTCCGTCCTCGTCGGGCAGGTCGGCGGCGGCCGAGACCACCGTCAGCTGTTGCGTCGCCCGGGTGAGGGCCACGTACAGGACGCGCAGTCCGGCGGGGGACTCGTCGGCGATCTCCGCTGGGGAGACCACCACCGTGGCGTCGTACTCCAGCCCCTTGGCCTCCAGGCTGCCGAGCGCCACCACGCGCTCCCCGAGGCCGGCCAGCCAGTCGCGGGCCTGGACACGGCGGTTCATCGCCACGACCACGCCGACGGTGCCGTCGACCCGGTCGAGCAGCCGGCGCGCCTCCTCGCGGACGCATGCGGCGAGCTCCTGGTCGCCCACGGTCGCGAAGCGCGGCTCGATGCCCGTGGAGCGGACGGCGGACGGCGACTTCGTGCCGGGCATGGCGAGCGCCAGCACCTTCGACGCGAGCTCGGCGATCTCCGCCGGGTTGCGGTAGTTCACGGTGAGCGTGAAACGGCGGCGGGGGCGGTTGCCGAGCGCCTCGTCGCGCGCGGCGCCGGCCTCGTCCGGGTCGGACCAGGAGGACTGCGCCGGGTCACCGACGATGGTCCAGGTGGCGTGCCGGCCCCGGCGCCCGACCATCCGCCACTGCATGGGCGTCAGGTCCTGCGCCTCGTCGACGATGACGTGCGCGTACTCGGTGCGCTCCTCCGCCAGGCGTTCGGCCCGCTCGCGGCGGGTCTCCTCGCGCTGCGGCATCAGCTCCTCGAGGCCGGAGAGCTGGTCGAGCGGGTCCAGGTCGCGCTTCTTGCGCGGCCGCGCCGGTGCGCCGAGCAGGGCCTGGAGCTCGTCCAGGAGCGCCACGTCGTGCACGGAGAGGGGGCCCTTGCCGTCCGCGCCCAGGCGCTTGAGGGAGCGCGAGAGGCGGCGTACCTCGCCCTGGTTGAGGACGCGGCGGGACCAGCGGGCCAGCCGCTTCTCGTCGGCCATCGCGGCGAGCACCCCGCGCGGGGTCAACTCCGGCCACCAGGCGTCCAGGAACTCGAGGAACGGGGTCTCGGTGGAGACGTCGTCGTCGAAGGAGGAGCGGAGTTCGGCGGCCAGCTCGGGGTCGGTGTAGCGCCCCCGGCCGGACGACTTGCTCCAGAGCGCGTCGAGCAGCAGCTTGCGGGCGCGCGGGCGCAGCAGGTTGACGGGGGCGGAGCCGCCCAGCGCGTTGTGGCGGATGCGCTGGAGCTCGTCGGCCTCCAGCTCGACGCGGGCACCGAAGGCGACGACGCGCAGCCGCGTCGGGGTCGCGGGTCTCGCGCCGCCGGACACGGTGACGGCTGCGGGCTCCGGCTCGCCGAAGGAGAGCTGGCCGTCCTCGCGGGGCGCCGGAGCGGGCGCGGTGCGCGGGGCGGGCTGGTCCAGGGCGCCGCGGGAGGCCTTGCGCAGGACCTGGAGCATCCGGGAGGAACCCTTGATACGGGCCACCGCGGGCTCGTCGTAGGTGGTGGCGCCCTCGACGCCGGCCGCCTCGTCGGAGAGGGAGCCGACCGCGCGGATGGCGACCTGCCCCTCCTCGCCGAGGGAGGGCAGCACGCCCTCGGTGTAGGCGACGAGCAGCGGGGTCGGCGAGACGATCAGGATGCCGCCCGCGTACCGCCGCCGGTCCTGGTAGAGGAGGTACGCGGCGCGGTGCAGGGCCACGGCGGTCTTGCCGGTGCCGGGGCCGCCGGTGACCTCGGTGACGGAGGCGGCGGGGGCGCGGATGACGAGGTCCTGCTCGGCCTGGATGGACGAGACGATGTCCCGCATGGTGTGGCTGCGGGCCTGGCCCAGCGCGGCCATCAGGGCGCCGTCGCCGATGACGGGCAGCTTCTCGCCGTCCAGGTACGCCGTCAGCTCGGGGCGCATCAGGTCGTCCTCGACGCCGAGGACGCGGCGGCCCCGGGAGCGGATGACGCGGCGGCGCACGACGCGCCCGGGTTCCTTGGGGGTGGAGCGGTAGAAGGGCGCGGCGGCCGGGGCACGCCAGTCGATCACCAGCGGCGAGTAGTCGGCCGCCAGCACGCCGATCCGGCCGATGTGCAGCGTCTCGGCGATGTCCGCCGTGTCGTCCGGGCGTACGGCCTCGTCGGCGGGCTCGACGGAGGTGAAGGCGCCGTCGGGTCCGCGCTCGCCGTCCTTGCCGAGGAGCAGGTCGACGCGGCCGAAGAGGAAGTCCTCGAACTCGCTGTGCAGCCGGTTGAGGTGAATGCCCGCCCGGAAGACCTGGGCGTCCCGTTCGGCGAGGGCGCCGGGGGTACCGACCTGGCCTCGCTTGACGGCGTCGTGCATGAGGAATTGAGCCTCGTCGATCTTCTCTTCGAGGCGGTCGTAGACCCGGTCCAGATGATCCTGTTCGACACCGATTTCCCGGTCCCGCAGAGAATCGACAGCGGCATCCTGCGCGGCCACCGAGGCCCCTTTCTGACGTGCGTTGGGCAGCCGTCAACCGTACGCGACGGGGGGCCGGTGCGCATCAGGCGGGGCGCCCCGATCGTGCACCGGGACCCGGTCGGACGCGGAGGACCTGTGTCAGAGGAGCGGGGGCTCGTCGTGCAGGATGCGCTGGAAGAGCCGGTGGTCGCGCCATTCCCCGTCGATGTACAGGAAATCGGGGGCCAGGCCGAACTCCTCGAAGCCGCTCTTCTCCAGCACTCGCTGCGAGGCGGTGTTGTACAGCAGGACGCCGGCCTCGACCCGGTGCAGCCCGAGGTCGTCGCGGGCGAGCTCGCAGATCCGGCGGACCGCCGCGGTGGCGATGCCCCGGCCGGCCTGCTCGACGGAGACCCAGTAGCCGAAGACCGCGCTGCGGAACGCGCCGAGGGCCACCCCGGAGAGGGTGAAGGAGGCGACCGCCCGGTCCTCCTCGTCGGCGGCGACCCAGGCGTGCCCTCCGGCGGCGAGGTGACCGGCGAGGCGTTCGGCCTGGCCCTCGGGCGTGTAGAAGGAGTCGGGGCGCACCGGCTCGAAGGGGGCCATGTACGTGCGGCTGCGCAGCAGCGCGTCGGCGAGCGCGGGGGCGTCGGAGGCGACGGCCGGGCGCAGGGATCTGTCGGCGGTCAGCGGGTACGGTGCGTCGGTCATCCCGGCACGCTACCCCCGGCCTCCGCACGGCCTCCTCGCGCCCCGGCCCTCCGGCCGGCTCCGCGCGCCGGGGTCGTGGGCGCTCCGGGCGCCCGGGCCCGGCCGCGCGGAGTCCGGGCTCAGTCGCCGTACTTGGTGTCCGCCACCGGGTCCAGGGCCAGCCGGTAGCCGCGCTTGACCACCGTCTGGATCAGGCGGGGCGAGCCGAGCGCGGAGCGCAGCCGGGCCATCGCGGTCTCCACGGCGTGCTCGTCGGAGCCGCTGCCGGGCAGCGCCCGCAGCAGGTCGGCGCGGGAGACGACCCAGCCGGGGCGGCGGGTCAGCGCGTGCAGCAGGGCCATCCCGGCGGGGGGCACCGGGCGCAGCGCCCCGTCGACGAGCGCCGCGTGGCCGCGCACGGTCATCTGGTGGCCGGCGACCGGCAGAGTGCGGGAGCGGGCGGGGAGCTGGGCGCAGAGGAGCTGGACGAGCGGGCCGAGCCGGAAGCGTTCGGGCTGGACGGTCTCGATGCCGCGGGCCTGGAGCGGCAGCGCGGTGACCGGGCCGACGCAGGCGACCAGCAGGTCGTCGTGGAGGGCGCCGAGCACCTCGGGGGCCATGCCGCGGGTCTGGGCGCGGTCGAGGAAGGAGGCGGCGGCGGGGGCGCTGGTGAAGGTGATCGCGTCGAGTCCGCGGGCGGCGGTGAGGTCGAGCATCCGGTCGAGGGGGGCGATGTCCTGCGGCGGCATCCAGCGGTAGACGGGGAGGTCGATGACCTCGGCCCCGGCGGCGCGGAGGCTCTCGGCGAATCCGGGGAGCGGTTCGCCGTGCAGCTGGAGGGCGACGCGGCGGCCGTCCACACCCTCGTCGAGGAGCCGTTCCAGCACCTCGGCCATGGACTCGGAGGCGGCCGACCAGGTTTCGGTGAGGCCGGCCGCCCGGATGGCGCCCTTCACCTTGGGTCCGCGCGCCAGGAGTTCGACGCCGCGCAGCCGGTCCAGCAGCTGTTCGCCGATGCCCCAGCCGTCCGCCGCCTCGACCCAGCCCCGGAAGCCGATGGCGGTGGTGGCGATCACGACGTCGGGGGCGTGGGCGATCAGTGCCTCGGTGGCGGCGAGCAGCTCTCTGTCGTCCGCGAGTTGCACGATCCTGAGGGCGGGGGCTTGGACGACCTGGGCTCCGCGGCGCTGGAGCAGCGTGCCGAGCTCCGAGGCCCGCCGGGCTGCGGTCACTCCGACCGTGAAGCCCGCGAGGGGGCCTTGTGTGGCTTCGACTTCCTGCATGGCGTGATCTACCCGGCTCTCGTTCCCGCGGTCGCTGCCGCTGTGCGGTGGACCGAGACTGTCAACCCCGCGTGACAGGCTCGGTTCCCCCGTATTTCCCGCCCGTTACGTCCTTCGACGCCTGACGGCCGTCCAGGAGGGTGGTTGACGTCCCGTCAAGGCCCTGTCAGACCTCCGCGAGCCCGCGCGGGGCGTTGGCGCTCGCGTTCGCCGGAGCGGTCACCGGACGGCGAAGGTATACCGCCCAAGTGAGGGCCGAACACACCGCGTAGAAGGCGAGGAAGGACCAGAAGGCGGCCGTTCCGGCACCGGAGGTCTGGAAGGACTGGCGGAAGGCCAGGTTGATGGCGAGGCCGCCGATCGCGCCCACCGCGCCGATGAGGCCCATGGCCGCCCCGGAGAGCCGCCGCCCCTCGGCCGCGGCCTCCTCGCCGCGCAGGCCGCGGCTGACTGCCTTGGCGTGGAAGATGCCCGGGATCATCTTGAACGTCGAGCCGTTGCCGAGGCCGGACAGGACGAACAGGGCGATGAAGCCGACGAGGAAGACCGGCAGGGACTGGGCGCCGGAGGCGTACACGACGACACCGGTGGCCGCCGCCATGGCCGCGAAGTTCCAGAGGGTGATGCGGGCGCCGCCGTGCCGGTCGGCGAGCCTGCCGCCGAGGGGGCGGATCAGCGAGCCGAGCAGCGGGCCGATGAAGGTGAGCGAGGCGGCCTGGAGCGGGGTGCGGCCGAACTGCGTCTGGAGGACCAGGCCGAAGGCGAAGCTGAAGCCGATGAAGGAGCCGAAGGTGCCGACGTAGAGGACGGCCATGATCCAGGTGTGCGCCTCGCGCACCGCCTGCTTGGCGGCCCCGGTGTCGTTCCGTACGGGCGCGAGGTTGTCCATGTACCGGGCGGCGCAGAGCGCGGCGAGGACGATGAGTGGGACGTACACGCCGAGGACGATCCGGGGGTGGGTGGCGCCGGCGGTGCCGATGACCAGCAGGCCGATGAGCTGCACGACGGGGACGCCGATGTTGCCGCCGCCCGCGTTGAGGCCGAGCGCCCAGCCCTTCTCGCGCAGCGGGAAGAAGGCGTTGATGTTGGTCATCGAGGAGGCGAAGTTGCCGCCGCCGATGCCGGCGAGGGCCGCGACGGCCACGAAGGTGCCGTACGAGGTGCCGGGTTCCATCACCGCGAACGCGACGGCGGTCGGCACCAGCAGCGAGAGGGCGCTGAAGACCGTCCAGTTGCGGCCGCCGAACCGGGCGACGGCGAAGGTGTACGGGACGCGGACGATCGCCCCGACCAGGGTGGCGGTGGAGATCAGGAAGAACTTGCCCGCCGGGTCGATCCCGTACTCCGGGCCCATGAAGAGGACCATCACGGACCACAGGGACCAGACGGAGAACCCGATGTGCTCGGAGAGGACGGAGAACCAGAGGTTCCGGCGGGCCACCGGGCGGCCCTTCTCCTGCCAGAAGGTCTCGTCCTCCGGGTCCCAGTGCTCGATCCAACGGCCAGCCATCACGCGCCTCCACGGGGTCGGGGTGTTGTCTCCGACGCTAGGGAAGGCGGGTTACCGTGCCGTGCCCCGAGGTGACCGGTGCGCAACCTTGCTCTCACCGGGCCGGGTGCGGCCCGGTGAGAACGACGACATGTCGCAGGACGATCCGTGGGGGGTGTGGCGGCGGCCGGTCAGTGCCGGTGGCCGCCGCCGGCGGCGGACGCGGGTACGGGCGTCGGCCGGGCGGGCTTGCCGGACGGCCAGAGCCGCGGCCTGCGTTTCGCCGCGACGTCCTCCACCCAGCCGAAGGCCAGGATCGCGAGTCCTATCAGCGGCCATATCAGGATCAGGCTCAGCCCGGTGTAGAGGCCGTCGGAGTAGGCGCCGAGGTGCTCGTCGACCCAGCCGATCCGCCACATCTGGTCTATCAACGGCACGGTCGCCATGAGCAGCAGGTTGTGCCATATGTAGATCGTCACGGCACGGTTGTTGGCGAGCGTGACGAGTCCGTCGTACGGGGCGAGGCGGCCGGGCAGCTTCTCCCACGACGGGGCGTACTGCAGCAGGATCAGGCAGAACCCGAAGGACCAGGTGGCCTGGGCGAGCGGGATCTCGTCGAGGTTCCAGCCCTCCTCGGTGAGGTGTCCGGAGGCCCACCAGATGCCGAAGCCCATGATGATCGCGGCCGAGGAGACGGTGAGATAGCGCGGGACCTGCTTCAGCAGACCGTCGTGGTGGGCGAAGCCGAGGATCCAGCAGGAGGCGAACACCGTGAAGTCCACGACGCCTTCGCCGGTCGCGCCCGGGATGGTGACCAGCCCGGTGCCGAAGATCGCGGTGAGGCCGATCGGCGCGAGCATCGTCGCCCAGGGCATCTTGCGGAACGCCTTGAGCAGCAGCGGGGACGCGATGACGAACCACAGGTAGGCGCGGATGTACCAGAGCGGGCCTGCCGCCTGGTCGGCCCAGGTGAGTTCGAGCCAGCCGCCCTCGGAGCCGCTCTCCTCGGGGTAGGGCGGGGAGCCGACCGGCAGGACGTAGCTCGCCAGGCGGACGAACCACCAGAGCCCCTCCTCCTTCACGGGCTTCCAGCCGAGCCAGAACATCATCGGCAGCGCGACGGCGGAGAACAGCCACATCGGGGGCAGCAGGCGCCGCACCCGGCTGCGGATGACGCTCCAGGCGGGGCGGGCCAGCGAGCGGGCCATCAGCGATCCGGCCAGCGTGAACATCACGCCCATGGACGGGAAGAGGACGGTCAGCCAGGCCCAGCCGAAGAGGTGGTACACCACCACGCGGACCAGGGCCACGGAACGCAGCACGTCCAGGTAGCGGTCGCGGACGGGCCGCTTCGGGGCCGCCGGGACGGCGTCCGCCGGCTCGGGTGCCTCGGGTACGGCGGGGCCTCCGGCGTGCCGCCCGTGGTGCGGGGCGGGGGCCGGGGCCCCGGAGCCGGTGACGGTGCCGTCGCCGAGGTAGCTGCCGGGCCCGGTGGCGTACGGCAGTGACGGCGCGGGGGCTCCGGGCGCCTGACGGGCCTCGGGGACGCGGCGGTGCGCCGCGGGCGCGGGTACGCGCAGCCGCGCGGTGTCCTCGCCGCTCGGGGTGGGTTCGTTCCAGCTCATCCGACGGGCCTCCGGTGGTCGGCGCCTGCGGCGGCGCGTGCTCCCGGTGCCGCGCCGGGGGCGTCCAGGACGCCGGTGCGGCGCAGTTTCTGCCAGCGGAGCCGACCGCCGGTGAGGGCGGTGATCCAGGACTGGAGCAGCACGACGTACATGAGCTGCCGGTACATGATCTGCTGGAGCGGCAGGGAGATCAGGTGGGTCATGCGTTCCTTGTCGAGCCGGAACGCGTAGGCGGCGCAGACGACCTGGACCAGCAGCACGCCGAACCACGCGGCGACGGTCTTGCCGGTGGGGCCGAAGATCAGCCCGTAGACCAGGAAGACGTCGATGAGCGGGGCGAGCAGCGGGGCGACCACCATGAAGAGGGAGACGAACGGCAGGCCGACGCGGCCGAACCGGCCGGAGTGTCCCCGGTCGAAGACGGCGCCGCGGTGCTTCCAGATAGCCTGCATGGTGCCGTAGGACCAGCGGTAGCGCTGGGACCACAGCTGCTGCACGGACTCCGGTGCCTCGGTCCAGGCACGGGCGTTCTCCGCGTAGACGACGTCCCAGCCGTCGCGGTGGAGGGCCATCGTGATGTCGGTGTCCTCGGCGAGGGTGTCCTCGCTCATGCCGCCCACCCGGTCCAGCGCGGTGCGGCGGAAGGCTCCGACCGCGCCGGGGATGGTGGGCATGCAGCGCAGGACGTCGTACATCCGGCGGTCCAGGTTGAAGCCCATCACGTACTCGATGTGCTGCCAGGCGCCGATCAGCGAGTCGCGGTTGCCGACCTTGGCGTTGCCCGCCACCGCGCCGACCTTGGGGTCGGCGAAGGGCTGGACGAGTTCGCGGACGGTGGACGGCTCGAAGACGGTGTCGCCGTCCATCATCACGACGATGTCGTAACGGGCGTGCGCGATGCCGTTGTTGAGCGCGGCGGGCTTGCCCGCGTTCTGCTGGCGCACCACGCGGACATTGGGCAGCCGCATGTCCTCGACGAGGTCGGCGGTGCCGTCCGTCGACCCGTCGTCGATGACGATGATCTCGATCGGGTGGTCGCTGGCCATGAGGGAACGGACGGTCGCCTCGATGCACTTGCGCTCGTTGTACGCGGGCACCAGCACCGATACCCGGCCGGTGACGGGTGCGTCGCCCCAGCGGAAGTTCCTGCGGCGGACCCGGCGGGCGTGCACGAAGGAGAGCAGCAGCATCAGGCCGAAGCGGCCGATGACGAGGACGCCGACCACGGAGAGGAGAGCCACCAGGACGCCGGTGACGTCCTCGGAGAAGCCCACCGCGGTGACGAAGGTCTTGCCCTTCCAGAGCGCGGCGCCGCTGACCGGGGTGAGCGCGCTCGGGGAGCCGAGCGCGGTGGTCAGGTTGGTGAACTCGTACCCCTTCTCCTGCATGGAGGGCAGGAAGCGGTCGAGCGCGGCCAGCGTCTGGGAGCGGTCGCCGCCGGAGTCGTGCATCAGGATGATCGCGCCCTTGCCGTGCTTGGGCGTGGCGTTCTTGATGATCGTCCGGACGCCGGGGCGCTTCCAGTCCTCGCTGTCGGTGTCGTTGACCACGGTGAGGTAGCCGCGGCTGCCGATGTACTGGGTGACGGGCCAGGACTTGTCGTCCATCGCGTCGGCGAACGAGGAGTACGGCGGCCGGAAGAGGGAACTGTGCACACCGGCGGCGCCCGCGAGGGCGAGCTGGTTCTCGGAGAGCTCCCAGTCGATCCGGCTGGTGGACTGGTAGGAGAGGTCGGGGTGGTTGAAGGTGTGCAGCCCGACCTCGTGGCCCTCGTCCACCATGCGCCGGACGAGTTCCGGGTAGCGGGAGGCCATGGTGCCTGTGACGAAGAACACGCCGTGGGCGTGGTACTCCTTCAGCTTGTCCAGCACCCGGGGCGTCCACTCCGGGTCCGGGCCGTCGTCGAAGGTCAGCACGATGTGGTGGTCGGGAATGCGCACCGAGGTGGCGGCCTCGGTCTTCGACCGGGCGTCGATGACGGGACCGCCGTCGAGGATGTGCTCGGGGACCTGGTCGGTCCCGACGGGGTTGCGGACGCGGTGGTCGGCGGCGATCTCGCTGTTCACGTATCCGCGCAGCACGAGCATGGCGAGCAGGGCCACCAGAATCAGGAACGGCAGGAGATAGCGCAGCGGCAATCTGCGCTTGGCCTTGGCCTTGCGGCGGTTCCTGACCAGCGGTGCGGGCTGAGTCATTTACGGGGTGCTGCTTTCTGGTGATACGACCGGCGGCTCGGTGGTCGGTTCCGTCGTCTCCGTGGGCGAAGTCGGCTGGACGGGGTCCGTGGTCGGGGTGTCGACCGGCTTCGTCGCCGAGGCCGGCGCGGAAGGCTTCGGGCTCGATCCGCCGCCGGTGGTCGCGGACGATCCGGCGGGCGTGCCCGCGGCGGGGCTTTCGGCGGGGTCGGAGGCGGACGCGCCGGTGGAGGCGCTGGCGGACGAGCCGGTGGCGCCCGGGGAGGCCGCGTCCGTGGCTCCGGCGCCGGGCGTCGGGCCGGTGGTCGCGCCCGGGTCGGTGATGCCGGCGACGCCGGTCGAGTTGGACGGGTCCGCGGCGGGCGTGTCCCCGCCCTTGTCCTCGTCGGCCTTCTTCTGCTCCTGGCTGGTGAGCGGGAGCCACGGCGCGACCGAGCTGCCGCCGAAGAGCGAGGAGACGAGGACGACGGCGAAGACGGTGCAGGCTGCGGCCACCAGCCAGCCGGCCCTTCGGAAGTTCTTGCTCCGCCGTCCGCTCTCGTCCACGAAGACGGGGCCGTCCGAAGCCTCCGGGGTACCAGGGTCGGTCTTGAGCTCGGAGAGTTGACGCCCCAGCCCGTCCAGCTGGATCGTCACGTCGTGCGGCTCATGGCTGTGCCCGGTCCGGGTGCCTTCTCGCCAATTTTCCACAGGTGTTCGCACATCCCCCACTCAGTGATTCCGGCACACATGAATGACTGGTTTCATGCCGTCGGACCGGGTCCCCACCCCGTCCGCGCACCACGTTCACCTTGTGCCCGGACTGATGAATGTAGCGCACGATGCTGACGCCAATGTCCCCGGATCGGGTTGTCCTTCACCTCTGGTACGCCATCGTCGCGGCGTCCGTTTCGGGCAGCCAGGAATCGGGTGGCCGTACCATCCACCCTTCTGACGACTGAAGTTGAACGGCGGCCGTACGGAGTGCGTCCAGACCGGGGTGCCGCATCCCCTTCCGGTGGACCAGCAGGAGCGGAGAGAGCGGGACGGGGCGCACGAGGGGTCGGAGCACGGTACCCGGAAGCGGAGGAAAACCGACAACCGCGAGCACCGGGTGCCCCGTCTTCGCCATGATCCGTTGAAATTCAGCCACTCCTACGGCAAGCGGAGTGGGCGGCGCCAGATGGATGCCCCACTCTTCGAAAAGGAGTGCGGCGAGGTCGGTCCATTCCAGGGTGCGCGCATTGCCCGCCCCGGCGTAGACGGTTTCCCCGGCCAGATCGGCGAGGGCGACGACCTCGCGTGCCGCGAGAGGATGAGCGGACGGCAGCAGGACGGCCATCGGCTCGTAGCGCACCGGCTGCACGTGGAGCCCGGCGCGCACCGCGGGATCGAGCCCGCCGGCACGCCCGAAGGAGGCGTCCAGCCGTCCGGCGAGGATCTCCCCGGCGGCCCAGGTGAGCCCGGACTCGAAGCGCGCCATCAGCTCGCATTCCGGAGCGAGCTCGCGTGCCCGGTCCAGCACCCTTGCGGCCGTCATCCCGTCCGTGTTCAGGTCCACCAGGAGCGGCCGGGCCGCTTGGTCGGCGAAGGCGGCGCCCAGCGCGGCGTGCGCGTCGAGCACCCGGCGGGCGTGCGGGACGAGCCGTTCGCCGTCCGGGGTCAGGACTACCTGCCGGGTCGAACGGACGAACAGCGCGGCCCCGAGCAGCCGCTCCAGCCTGCGGATGTCCCGGCTCAGCGCCTGCTGGGCCACGAAGAGGCGGGCGGCGGCCCGGGTGAAGTGCAGGTCCTCGGCGACGGCGAGGAAGGCGCGCAGCAGCCGGGGATCGAGGTCGGGGACGGTCACGGGGGGAATCTACAACACAGGTGCGTGAATCGGGCGCGGGCCGGTGTTGGACCGGACGGCGGTGGGCGGCCGAGGCTGTCAGGGTGCCGAATCCTGCCCCCACCGCCACCCCCGCGCCCACCTTCTCCCCCTCCCCTGCTTCCTCTCCCTCCCCTGCTTCCTCTCCCTCCCCCGCCTCCCCCTCCCCCGCCTCTCCCTCTCCCTCTCCCGTCTCCGCCGCGTCCGGCATATCCGTGCCGCCCGCACCCCGCAACGCGTATCTGCGGCTGCTCCGCACCCCGGGCGCCCGCGCCTTCACGGCGGGGAACCTGCTCGCCCGGCTGCCGATGGGGATGTTCAGCGTCAGCGCGGTGCTGATGATCGCCGGGTCGCGGGGCTCGTACGCCCTGGCGGGGGCGGTGACCGCGACCGGCCTGGTGGCGACGGCGGTGGTGGCGCCACTGACGGCACGGCTGGTCGACCGGTACGGCCAGGCCAGGATCGCGGTGCCCGCAACCGCTCTCGCGGCGTCCGGCGCCCTCGTCCTGGCGCTCTGCGTCCGTCTCGACGCCCCCACCTGGACCCTCTTCGTCGCGTACTCCGCCACGGCCACCGCCCCCAACACCGGGGGGATGTCCCGGGCCCGCTGGTCGCATCTGCTCCGGGACGACCCGGCTGCCCTGCACACCGCCAACTCCTTCGAACAGGCCGCCGACGAGCTCTGCTTCATGCTCGGCCCGGTCCTCGCCGCCGCCCTCTGCGGCACCCTCTTCCCGGAGGCGGGCACGGTCACCGGGGCGGTGCTGATGATGACCGGCATCCTGATCTTCACGGCCCAGCGCTCCACGGAGCCGCCGGTCGCACCCCGTACGGTCCGGACGCGCTCCCCGTTCCGCTCCCCGGGCATGCCCGCGCTGCTCGCGGTCTTCCTGGCGACGGGGGCGGTCTTCGGCACGATGGAGGTCGTCTCGATCGCGCACGCCGGGGGCGCCGTCCTCGCCCTCCAGGCCACCGGGTCCTGCGCGGCCGGCCTGCTCTACGGAGCGCTGCGGCCGGCCCGTAACCTCTCCGGCCGACTGGTGTTCTGCCTCGCCGCGATGACCGCGCTGATGTGCCTGCCGCTGCTGGCGGTCGCCACCACCGGCTCGCTCCTCACCCTCGGGCTCTGCCTGCTGGTGGCGGGCGCGGCCACCGCGCCGACCATGGTCACCGGCATGACGCTGGTCCAACGCCTCACCCCGGCGGCTCAGTTGAACGAGGGCATGACGCTCGCGGTGACCGCACTGCTCGGCGGTGTCGCCGCGGGCTCGGCCACCGGCGGCTGGCTGGTGGAGCACGGCGGCACGATCCCCGGCTACGCCGCTCCCGCCTGCGCCGCCGGACTCGCGCTCGTGGTCTCGGCCCTCGGGACGGGACGGGCGGGCCGCACGGGGCGGGCGGAAGCGGCATAGCCGACTGACCCCCGCTGGTCCACGCACGGACGATCGAGTTCACGTATACGAACATCAGTTGAGCTGGGAGTCTGCCGCGCGGTCTTGACGGCTCCCTGGTCTGTACCTATGGTCACCGGCCAGCAGGCGTGTTCAACCCCCAGTGCTTCGTTCACGTACGAGAACGGATGACCCCCGCATGCCAGTTCCCCCCACCCCCGTCCCCGCACCCGTCCCGGCGGTCCGCCGCCGCCCCGGGCGCCCCGCCCTCCTCCTCACCGTGGCCGCCGCGACCGCCGCACTCGTCGTCGGCTTCCTCTCCGGCCCGGCCGCCCCACGCGCCGAGGCCGCACCGGCCGCCTTCACCCACCCCGGGGTCACCGTCTCCCAGGGGCAGCTGGACTTCGCCCGCACCAAGGTCAACGCGGGTGCGCAGCCCTGGAAGGGCGCGTACGACCAGATGATGGCGAGCGGTTACGCGAGCCTGAGCCGCACCGCCAAGCCCCGGGCGACCGTGGAGTGCGGCTCCTCTACTCCAACCCCAACAACGGCTGCACGGACGAGCGCGAGGACGCCATCGCCGCGTACACCGACGCGCTCGCCTGGTACATCACCCGCGACGAGCGGTACGCGAAGAAGTCCATCGAGCTGATGGACGCCTGGTCGGCGACGATCACGAGCCACACCAACAGCAACGCCCCGTTGCAGACCGGCTGGGCGGGCTCCTCCTGGCCCAAGGCCGCGGAGATCATCAAGTACACGTACACCGGGTCCTGGTCCAACTCGGCCCGCTTCTCGACCATGCTGCGGAACGTCTACCTGCCGCAGGTCATCAACGGCTCGAACTCCAACGGCAACTGGGAGCTGTCGATGATGGAGGCGGCCGTCGGCATCTCCGTCTTCCTGGAGGACAAGACCTCCTACGACAAGGCGATCGCGAAGTTCCGCACCCGCACCGCGGCATACGTCTACCTCGCCTCGGACGGGGCGGTGCCCAAGACCGTGCCGAGCCAGAACCTCGACACCACCGCGAAGATCGTCAGTTACTGGCAGGGCCAGTCCACTTTCGTCACCGGGCTCACCCAGGAGACCTGCCGCGACTTCACCCACACCGGATACGGCATCTCGGCCATCTCCCACATCGCGGAGACCAGCCGCATCCAGGGCCAGGACCTCTACGGCACGGACGTCGGCGAGCGCCTGCGCCAGGCTCTCGGCTTCCAGTCCACGTACCAGCGCGGCCAGTCCGTCCCGAGCTGGCTCTGCGGCGGCTCGCTGAACCTGGGCCTCGGCCCCGTCACCGAGGTCGGCTACAACGCCCTGCACAACCGCCTCGGCATCGCGATGACCAACACCCAGGCCCTGACCGAGCAGAACCGCCCGGCCGGCAGCAACAACCTCTTCGTGGCGTGGGAGACCCTGACCCACGGGGACAACCCGAGCTGAACCACCGCCTGTCCGGTGCGCCGGCCGAGGCGGTGGGCCGGCCACCCGCCCGGCCGGAGGGTTCGGGGGACGTGCGCCCTTCCACGCAGTTGGATGGGCGCATGATGCCGATAGCGGAGCCACTCCCCCGTCAGGTCGCCGACGCGTACGTCGAAGCCCTCGTCGAACTCGACCCCGTCACGGGGACTTTCCTCGGCGTGAAGGAGAGTGCCGGCCGTCTGGCCGACACCTCACCCGCCGGGGCGGACGCCCTTGCGGCACTCGCGCGGACCGCGCTCGGGCGCCTCGCCGAGGCCGAGTCGCGGCCGGGCGCCGACACCGGCGTCGAGCGGCGCTGCGCACGGCTCCTGCGTGAGCGGCTCACCGCCGAGCTCGCCGTCCACGAGGCCGGCGAGCACCTGCGCGCGGTGGGCAACATGGCGACCCCGCCGCACTTCGTCCGGGACGTGTTCACGGCGATGCCGACGCGGACCGAGGAGGACTGGAGGGCCGCCGCGGAGCGGCTGCGCGCGGTGCCCCGGGCTCTCGCCGGGTACCGCGAGTCACTGGCGCTCGGCCTGGAGCGCAAGCTGTACGCGGGCCCGCGACCGACCGCCGCCTTCGTCGACCAGCTCGCCGAATGGGTGGACGCCGACGGAAAGGGGCGCGGCTGGTTCGAGGAGTTCTCGGCCGATGGCCCCGAGACGCTGCGGGACGAACTCGACGATGCCGCCCGCGTGGCCACCGCTGCCGTCGCCGGACTGCGGGACTGGATGCGGGACGTCTACGCACCCGCCGTCGAGGGCGCCCCGGACGCCGTCGGCCGGGAGCGCTACACGCGGTGGGCCCGCTACTTCAACGGCACCGACCTCGATCTGGACGAGGCCTACGTGTACGGGTGGTCGGAGTTCCACCGGCTGCTGGCGGAGATGCGGACCGAGGCGGAACGCCTCCTGCCCGGCGCAACGACCCCGTGGGTGGCGCTGGCCCATCTCAAAGAGCACGGCCGGAACGTCGAAGGTGTGGACGAGGTCCGCGACTGGCTCCAAGGGCTGATGGACCGGGCGATCGACTCGCTGGACGGGACCCACTTCGAACTCGCCGAACGGGTGCGACGGGTGGAGGCCCGCACGGAGCCCTCGGGCGGTGGCGGAGGGCCGTACTACACCCCGCCGTCGGAGGACTTCTCCCGTCCCGGACGCACTTGGCTGCCGACCATGGGACGGACCCGCTTCCCGGTGTACGACCTGGTGTCGACCTGGTACCACGAGGGTGTGCCCGGCCATCATCTCCAGCTCGCCCAGTGGAGGCACGTGGCCGGAGAGCTCTCCCGCTACCAGGCGACCGTCGGCATGGTCAGCGCCAACGTGGAGGGCTGGGCCCTCTACGCGGAGCGGCTGATGGACGAACTGGGTTTCCTGCCGGGGCCGGAAGAGCGCCTCGGCTACCTGGACGCCCAGATGATGCGGGCGGCCCGGGTGATCGTGGACATCGGCATGCACCTGGAGCTGGAGATACCGGCCGATTCGCCGTTCCACGCCGGTGAGCGGTGGACGCCCGGTCTGGCGGAGGAGTTCATCGGATCGCACAGCAGCCGTCCGGCCGACTTCGTGGAGAGCCAGCTGACCCGCTACCTGACCATGCCGGGCCAGGCGATCGGCTACAAGCTGGGCGAGCGTGCCTGGCTGCTCGGGCGGGAGAAAGCGCGGCAGCGGCGGGGCGAGGCGTTCGACCTGAAGGCCTGGCACATGGCCGCACTGTCCCAGGGGTCTCTGGGCCTGGACGACCTGGTGGACGAGTTGTCCCGGCTCTGAGTCCGACGTCCTGGTCCGGATCTCCACGGAAGAGGTCCGGATCTCCACGGAAAAAACCTCTGCCCCACGAGCGGGCTCGCGGGGCAGAGGTTTACATGGGGTTGTGGAGATGGCGGGAATCGAACCCGCGTCCAACGGTGCGGAACCAGGGCTTCTCCGAGTGCAGTTCGCTACGCTTTTCTCGGCCCCGGAGGTCACGCGAACAAGCCTCCGACAGGCTCAGTCACTGTTTGATTTCCTTCTAGGCCCCGTGACCGGGCTTAGAAGTTTAGATCCCTTAGTGATGCCAGGATCCGGGTCGGGACCACCCCCGGGCTGACACTCCGCAGAGTCTTCGCTAGCTGCTAATTAGGCAGCGAGGGCGAAGGCGGAGGAATCGCGCTTGGAATTGGCGATTATTGTTTGCGACATATGGTTTACGAGATCATTGTCGCTTCCTCGACTCGCTTCCCCTGCTTCGACATCCGCTGTCGAAACCGATCATCCCCATGTTGATTTTTCAATACGCGCACCCTCGCTGGGGTGCACGGCCCATCGTACGTGACCAACGCCGGACGATGCCAGCGTATTCCGCCGGTCACCCTTCCCGTGTGCCCGGACCGCGCCCCACGAACCCGCCGCAGGCCATGAGACAGACCTGGCGGCGCCCGGTCACGCGCTGCGCTGCCGGCGGCGGGCCGCCGAGATGGCGCGGTTGGTCTCGCGGGTGTCCTGCTTCTCGCGGAGCGTCTGGCGCTTGTCGTACTCCTTCTTGCCCTTCGCGAGCGCGATCTCGACCTTGACCCGGCCGTCCTTGAAGTACAGGGCGAGCGGGACGATGGTGTGCCCGGTCTCCTTGGACTTCGACTCCAGCTTGTCGATCTCGGCCCGGTGCATCAGCAGCTTCCGCTTGCGCTTCGCCGCGTGGTTGGTCCAGGTGCCCTGGACGTACTCGGGTACGTGGATGTTGTGCAGCCACGCCTCGTGCTGGTCGATCTGGACGAAGCCGTCCACCAGCGAGGCCCTGCCCATCCGCAGGGACTTCACCTCGGTACCCATGAGCACGAGCCCGCACTCGTAGGTGTCGATGATGTGGTAGTCGTGCCGCGCCTTCTTGTTCTGCGCGATCATCTTGCGCCCGGTGTCTTTTTCCTTGGCCATAGTGTGGTCATTTTCGCACTACGACCCACCCCCGAGGCCACTCAATACCGTCTCGGCCCGATCCAGGGCCCCCGTGCCGGCCACCACGTCCGGGGTGATCCCCCTGCCCTCCACGCCCTTGCCGCCCGGCGTGCGGTACTGCCCGACGGTCAGCTCCGCCACCGCACCGTCCGGCAGCTCGCTCGGCATCTGCACCGAACCCTTGCCGAAGGTGGGCGAACCGACCGTGACCGCGCGGCCCCGGTCCTGGAGCGCGCCGGTCAGCAACTCGGCCGCGCTCATCGTGCCGCCGTCCACGAGGACCACGAGCGGGCGCGTCGTGTCGCCGCCCCCGTCCGCGTACAGGGCGTGCTGCTCCCCCTGCACGTCGTACGTGGCGACCAGCCCGCCGTCCAGGAACGCGGAGGCCGCGACGACCGCCTCGCCGACCAGGCCGCCGCGGTTGGCCCGCAGGTCCAGCAGGATTCCGGCGTCACCGGGGGCGGACCGGACCGCGTCGCGGATCTCGCCGCCCGCGCCCCGGGTGAAGGCCGTCGCCTTGATCAGCACGGTGGAGGTGGGGCCGGTACCGAGCCGGCGCACGGTGACGGGCTCGGTGGTGAGCCGGGCGCGGTGCAGGAACTCCGTCCGGGCGCGTCCGCCCCGCTCCAGCCCGAGGACGACCGAGGAGCCGGCCCTCTCGTGCGTACCGTCTCCGCGCAGCTGGGCCACGACCTCGGCGACGGGGCGCCCCTGGGTCCGGTCGCCGTCCACGGTGGTGAGTACGTCGTCGGCGCGGATGCCCGCCCGGTCGGCGGGGCCCCCGGGCTCGACCCGGGCCACCCGCACCCGGCCGTCGGCAGTGCGGCGGGCCGAGAGGCCGACGCCGGTGTACGAGCCGTCGAGCGCCTGCTCGAACTCCTCGTACTCGCGCTCGTCGTAGACCGCGCCCCAGCGGTCGCCGCTGCGGCTGACGAGCTCCTCGGCGGCCTGGGTGGCCGACTTCCCGTCCGCGGCGGCCCCCGCGGCGGCAGCCGCCAACTCCTGGCGGTCGACGGGGACGAGGGAGGCGGCGGCCGGGCGGGTCCGCGTGTCGGCACCGGCCGCCTCGTCGCGCGGAAGCGATCCGGTGGCCGCACCGGTGGCGAGCACTCCGGCGAACACCAACGTCAAGGCCGCCCCGCGGCGCAGGCCGCGGGGCCCGTACCGGTACAAGGGCCCCTGCATGGCAGCGAGTCTAGGACGTGTCCGCCCCTTCGCGTCGGATAAGCGGGCGGAGTCCGGTGCGGTGCATCGCAAGGCGGAGGACCGCCCGTGTACTTGGATGTACACGGGCGGTCCGACAACGCCGCCGGGCCGTGTCTGATCATGTGCGTCGGATAAGCGGGCGGAGTCCGGTGCGGTGCATCGCAAGGCGGAGAACCGCCCGTGTACTTGGATGTACACGGGCGGTCCGACAACGCCGCGAGGTGCCGTGCCGGGCGCCGACCGCCCGACAGGCATGGTCAGGCACGACCCGGGTGCCGTGCCGGGCGCCGACCGCCCGACGTGCACGGTCAGACACGACCCGGGTGCCGTGCCAGGCGCCGACCGTCCGACGGGTAGGGGCGGACACGGCCCAGGACAAACCCCCTGTGCCGCACGGGTGCTTCACCGTGCGGCGCAGGGGGCGCATGTCACACCTTGAGGTACTTGCGGAGCGCGAAGAGCGCCGCGACCGCGGGCATCAGCAGCCCGATCGCGAGGACCAGCGGCAGTTTGGTGATGACCGCGTCCCAGCCGATGAAGTCGATCAGGTTCAGCTTGCTCTGCAGGGAGAGGCCGGCGTCGATGAGGAAGTAGCGGGCGCCTATGAGCAGAACACAGGCCAGCAGACCGCCGATCAGCCCGGCGAAGGCCGCTTCCATGATGAACGGCATCTGGATGTAGAAGCCCGAGGCGCCGACGAGCCGCATGATGCCGGTCTCGCGTCTGCGGCTGAACGCCGACACCCGCACGGTGTTGACGATCAGCATCAGCGCGATGACGAGCATCAACGCCATGACGAACAGGGCCGCGACGTTCATGCCGTTCATCAACTCGAAGAGGTTGTCCAGGATCGATCTCTGGTCCTGGACGGACTGCACCCCGGCTCTTCCGGCGAAGGCGGTGGCGACGACCTTGTACTTCTCCGGGTCCTTGAGCTTGACGCGGAACGACTCCTGCATCTGGTCGGGCGTGATGTTGCCCGCCATCGGGGTGTCGCCGAACTGGTCCTGGTAGTGCTTGTACGCCTGGTCGACCGTCTCGAAGGTGACGGTGTCGACGGCCGCCATCTTCTTGAGGTCCGCGTCGATCTCCTTCTTCTGCGCGTCGGTCACAGCGCCGTTGGAACACTTGGGCATGTCCAGGGCGTCGTTCTTGTTGCACAGGAAGATGGAGACGTTGACCTTGTCGTACCAGTAGTCCTTCATCGTGCTGACCTGCTCGCGGAGCAGCAGCGCGCCGCCGAACAGGGCGAGCGAGAGGGCGACGGAGACCACGACGGCGAAGGTCATCGTGAGGTTGCGCCGGAGGCCGACGCCGATCTCCGACAGGACGAACTGGGCGCGCATGGCGTCCTTTCAGTACTCGATGCTCAGATGCTCAGTGCTGGTGGCCGCTCAGTGCTGGTAGCCGTAGACGCCGCGCGTCTGGTCCCGCACGAGACGGCCCTGTTCCAGCTCGATGACGCGCTTGCGCATCTGGTCGACGATGTTCTGGTCGTGGGTAGCCATGATCACGGTGGTGCCGGTCCGGTTGATCCGGTCCAGCAGCTTCATGATGCCCACGGAGGTCTGCGGGTCGAGGTTGCCGGTCGGTTCGTCGGCGATCAGCAGCATCGGCCGGTTGACGAACGCCCGCGCGATGGCGACGCGCTGCTGCTCACCACCGGAGAGCTCGCCGGGCATGCGGTCTTCCTTGCCGCCGAGCCCCACGAGGTCGAGCACCTGCGGCACGGCCTTGCGGATCTCGCCGCGCGGCTTGCCGATGACCTCCTGCGCGAAGGCCACGTTCTCGGCGACGGTCTTGTTGGGGAGGAGGCGGAAGTCCTGGAACACGTTGCCCAGTTGACGGCGCATCTGGGGGACTTTCCAGTTGGACAGGCGCGACAGGTCCTTGCCGAGCACATGGACCGTGCCCTGACTCGCGCGCTCCTCACGGAGGATGAGGCGCATGAAGGTGGACTTGCCGGAGCCCGAGGAGCCCACCAGGAAGACGAACTCGCCCTTCTCGATCTCCAGGGAGATATCGCGCAGCGCGGGGCGACTCTGCTTCGGGTAGGTCTTCGAGACGTTGTCGAATCGGATCACGGAGGCACCATGGTCGGCCGGGAGTATGTGTGCGTGACCCTACGCGAATGCTCCCCGGCCGCGCAGGCGGCGTCTACGGATGGGTGATTTATGCCGGAACATGAGCCGGAACGCGTCGGGGCGGGTCCGTCATGCGGAACGTTCGGGCGCCCTCCGCACCCTCTTCGCGACAGCGCGTGACCCCGCACGGACCCGCGCGCGGCGCACTGTTCCCGTACTCCCCGAGGAGCCGCGCCGAATGTCGACGGAGCTGGCACAGTGGTAGGGGGAACGGTCACGCTCCCCGGAGCGTTGTGCGGACGGACGACCGGCCGGGCGCGAGAGAACGGCCGAGGGCGGCCGAGGACGGTTCCGCCGCGCGGGAGGAGGAGTGCGCATGACCTACGACAGACTGGTGTGCGCGAACTGTGCGGCGCCGGTGAACGAGGGCCGCTGCCCCGTCTGCCGCGCGAGCCGTGAGCGCTTGCGTCAGCAGGACCAGGGCCCCTTCGGTGGGATGAACCCGGTGCTGCTGATCACCCTGCTGGTGGTGCTGGTGTGCGCGGTGGCGCTGCTGGCCCAGCAGGTGGCGTAGAGCCCGGCCCCTGGAGGCGGCCCCTACGCGCCCGTACGGCTCCGAGGGGCGCCGGGCACCCCCTCGGCCTCGACGCGTGAGGGCCCGGGGAGCGGTGATGCTCTCCCCGGGCCCTCAGCGGTGTTTCTGCGCCCTGCCCCTGAGCCGGTGGCTCAGACGGCGGTGCGGCCACCCGCCAGACGCGGCAGGAAGCGGAAGCCGATGCCGCCGGCGATCATCGTCGCGGCGCCGAGCAGCAGGAACGTGGTCTCGGCCGCACCGGTCTCGGCGAGCTCGTCCTTGCCCTTGCCCTGCTCGGCCGGCTTGTTGCCGACGCTGTCGGTGTCGGTGTTGTTGGACTCGACGCACTCGGCACCGTCGAGGGTGACGGTGCAGCTCTCGTCACCGCCGGTGGACGAACCACCGGTGGAGTCGGAGCCGCCCGAGGTCGAGGAGCCGCCGTCGGTGGAACCGGTCGTGCCCGCGTCCGTGGAGCCATCGGTACCGGCGTCCGTGGAGCCGTCGGTGCCCGCGTCCGTCGAACCGTCGGTACCCGCGTCCGTCGAACCATCGGTACCGGCGTCCGTCGAACCGTCGGTACCGGCATCCGTGGAGCCGTCCGTACCGGCGTCCGTCGAACCGTCGGTACCCGCGTCCGTGGAGCCATCGGTGCCGGCGTCCGTCGAACCGTCGGTACCCGCGTCCGTGGAGCCGTCCGTACCGGCATCCGTCGAACCGTCGGTACCCGCGTCCGTCGAACCGTCCGTACCGGCATCCGTCGAACCATCGGTACCGGCGTCCGTCGAACCGTCGGCGCCCTCGTCCGTCGAACCGTCCGCACCCTGGTCCACGGCACCCGCGTCGTCGCCGACCTCGGTGCCGTCGTCGCCACCGTCGACAGCCGCGCCGACGCTGTCGGGCGTGCCGAACGCCTGCGCCGCACCCGCGGCGGTCAGGGAAGCGCCGGCCGCGATGATCGCGCCGGCGGCTATGCGCGCGATACGTACGCGCGTCTTCTTCGTCATCTGCTGCTACCCCCAGTAGCCGATCTCGTCAATGGAGCAGCACGTGTGAGGGACCTGGCTCTGCGGGGTTCGCTCCGAACCGGGCCGCGCTCGTCGCGGTCGTCCGGTCCGCCCCCACTCACACCCGTCCCAGTCATACGCACGCTGCTCCAGCACCCTGGCCAGAGTTGAGGATTACGTCAAGAGCGTTTCGGGCGATTGGCGAACCGGTGAGGCTTCTGACGGTTATTCACTGCCCCGACTGTGACGCAATCACCACACCCCCGGCCCCGCCCCTCGCCCCACGCGCCTCGGCGCACCCGCGCCACCGCCCGCCCCAGGTACGCGAATGGGCCCGGGCAGGAATCCCGCCCGGGCCCAACTTCCGTACGCGTACGGTTACTTCTCGCCCTGCTTCCGCCAGCGGATGCCCGCCTCGATGAAGCCGTCGATCTCACCGTTGAAGACCGCTTCGGGGTTGCCCATCTCGAAGTCCGTACGGAGGTCCTTGACCATCTGGTACGGGTGCAGGACGTACGAACGCATCTGGTTGCCCCAGGAGTTGCCGCCGTCGCCCTTGAGCGCGTTCATCTTCGCCTGCTCCTCCTGGCGGCGGCGCTCGAGGAGCTTCGCCTGGAGGACGTTCATCGCGGACGCCTTGTTCTGGATCTGCGAGCGCTCGTTCTGGCAGGAGACGACGATGCCGGTCGGCAGGTGGGTCAGCCGCACCGCGGAGTCGGTGGTGTTGACACCCTGACCGCCGGGGCCCGAGGAGCGGTACACGTCCACGCGCAGCTCGGACTCGTCGATCTCGACGTGGTCGGTCTTCTCGACGACCGGCAGCACCTCGACGCCCGCGAAGGACGTCTGACGGCGGCCCTGGTTGTCGAAGGGCGAGATCCGGACGAGCCGGTGGGTGCCCTGCTCGACGGAGAGCGTGCCGTAGGCGTACGGGACCTCGATCGCGAAGGTGGTCGACTTGATGCCGGCCTCTTCGGCATACGCGGTCTCGTAGACCTCGGCCTTGTAGTTGTGCCGCTCGGCCCAGCGGAGGTACATGCGCTGGAGCTTCTCGGCGAAGTCGGCGGCGTCGACGCCACCGGCCTCGGCCCGGATGGTGACCAGGGCCTCCCGCGCGTCGTACTCGCCGGAGAGGAGGGTGCGGACCTCCATCTCGTCGAGCGCCTTGCGGACCGATTCCAGCTCGGTCTCGGCCTCGGCGAGAGCGTCCGCGTCGCCCTCGTCCTGGGCGAGCTCGAAGAGGACGCCCAGGTCGTCGATGCGACCGCGCAGCGTCTCGGTCTTGCGGACCTCGGCCTGGAGGTGGGAAAGCTTGCTGGTGATCTTCTGTGCCGCCTCCGGGTCGTCCCAGAGGGACGGCGCCGCCGCCTGCTCCTCGAGCACGACGATGTCCGCCCTCAGGGAGTCCAGGTCCAGGACGGCCTCGATCGACCCCATGGTGGACGAGAGGGACTTCAGCTCTTCGGAAATATCGACGACTGCCACGGGTCCAGCGTAACGGCTGGACGGGTGAAGCTCGCCCTCCCCCGGCTTCGGGCGCCGTATCCCCTGGTCCGGCACGGCTTCCGGGCCGGTCGGCGACCGGGCCACCCGGCGGCGGGGGCGGCCCGGGACGGTGTACGGGTCTCAGGGTGCGCCGGGCGCGGAGTTGCCGCCGTCCTGCGGTGCGGCACCCGCGTCGTCACCGCCGGTGGCCAGCCAGCCGCCCACCGCGACCGCCGCGACGAGCACCACGGCTGCCGCGCCCAGGGTGAGGCGGCGCTTGCGGACCGCGGCGGACTTGTTCCGGGCCGAGCCGGGGCGCGGGCCGGGGGCCCGAGGTGCGCGGGCGGTGCCGAGCGGTCCTCCGGCCAGTTCGTCCGGGCCGGGCACCCGCATGCTGGTGTGAGTGTCCCGGTTGGAGTCGGGGGCCGGTCCCGGGACCAGCGGTACGGCGCCCCGGCGGCGCGGCTCCTCGCCGGCGGGGGTGTACTGCTGCTCGTCGTACTCCGGGCGAAGTTCCGTTTCCTCTTCGCCGGGCTCGTCCACCTCCAGCGGCCCGATGCCCGCAAGGAGCGGCAGCAGCTCCCGCAGCCGGCCGCCCAGCTCTCCGGCCCGCAGCCGGGAGGCGGGGGCCTTGGCCAGGCACTGGACGAGCAGCTGCCACAGCTCCTCGGGGATTCCGGGGAGCGGGACGACGGTCTCCGTGACGTGCCGGCGCAGTACCGCGCCGGGGTGGCCGCCGCCGAACGGCGTGAACCCGGCGAGCAGCTCGTAGAGGACGGTCGCCAGCGCGTAGATGTCGACGGCGGCGCGCGGCGGGAGCCCTTCGACGATCTCGGGCGCCAGATAGTCGGGCGTGCCGATGATCCGGGTGGCCCGGGTGCGCAGCGGGGTGTCGATGAGTTTGGCGACACCGAAGTCCGTGAGGAGTGCGGGGTGCGATCCGCCGGGGCCGAGCGGACCCTCCATGTCGAGCAGGATGTTCTCCGGCTTGACGTCCCGGTGGACCACTCCGGCCGCGTGCGCGGCGGCGAGTCCGTCGGCCACGTCCGCGACGATCGCGACGGCGGCCTCGGGGGCGAGGCGGCGCTCGCGGTCCAGCCGGGTGCGCAGGTCGGTGCCGCGCACCAGGCGCATGACCAGGGCGAGATCGTTGCCGTCGACGACGAGGTCGTGGACGGCGACCACGTGCGGGTGGTCGAGCCCGAGCAGGGCGGTGCGCTCCTGGACGAAGCGGCCCACGAGCTCCTGGTCGGACGCGAGGTCCTCGCGGAGGAGTTTGATGGCGACGGGCCCCTCGGGCCCTTCGCCGAGCCACACCGTTCCGGCGCTGCCGCGCCCCAGGATCTGGTGGGCGGTGTACCGGCTGCCGATATTCCGTGCCAAGACTGCTCCCTCAGCGGCTGGCGGTGAACCCCGGTCGACAAAGTTACGCGGCCAGCGGGGGGTTGCGTGCCCAGGACGGCGCCAACATTCCCCTCCGGGGGCGAAATGCGACGGTAAGACCCCAGAAGGAGTCGACAAAGGTACAGAGTTGATGCGGTGCGGAGACGCTGCCGAGACGGAGCGGAGACATGGGCCCGAGGGCCGTCGCGCGATGCGTGGTGGACCGGTGCGCGACGTCGGACGCGGCGCGTCGCAAGGCGGAGGAGCGTCCGCGTACGGGATGCACGCGGGATGTTCCGGCGACGCGGCGAGGTGCCGTGGCTGTCGTCGCGCACCCGCCAGGAACTGCGGGACAGCCCTTGTGGGTCCGGGACGCCCGTGCGGGGCTTCCCGGACCCTACGGCGCGGCGGGTGAGTGCGTACCGCCGCCGGTGCGCGACGCCGGGTCAGGCGCTGCCGCCACCGAGGTCGGAGATCCAGCCCGTCACCGAGCTGATGGCGTCGCCGATCGCCTCCCAGTACCCCTTGCCCTGGTCGACCCAGTCCTGAAGCGGCGTCAGTTCCCAGATGAGCCAGCCCGCGACGACGAGCAGCACGATGGTGAACAGGCAGCCCTTGAGGCAGCCGAGCCCGGGGATCTTCATCGGGTTGGCGCTGCGCTGCCGGGGCTGGCGCGGCTCGCGCGGGGCGGGTGTCTGCGGCTGCTGCGGGGGCGCGTACTGCTGGCACTGGGGCTGCTGCCGACCGTACTGCTGCGGCTGCTGCGGCGGCTGCTGCTGCTGCTGGGGCGCGTACTGCTGGGGCTGCTGGGGCGGGTAGTTCTGGTGCTGGGGCTGCTGCTGCCGCGGCGGGTACTGCTGGTGCTGGGGGCGCTGCTGCTGGGGCTGCTGCCGCTGCGGGGGCTGCTGCTGCGGCTGCTGACGCTGGGGGCGGCGGCGCAGCGGGTCGTCGGCGGGGTCGAGGTACTGCACCTGGGTCTGCTCGTTGCGGTCGCGCGCGGCCTGGAGCTGGGACTGCCAGGGGTGCGCGGGGTCCTGCGGCGATCCGTCCGGGTGCTGCGGCACCGGCGGCAGGACTGCCGTGGGGTCGGCCGCGGGGCCCGCGCCGCCCGGGAACTGCCCGTGCTGCATGACGCTGGTGGCGGCGTTCGGGTCGTACCCGCCCGCGCCGAAGGGGCCGCCGGAGCTCGGCAGCACCTGCGTGGGGTCGGCGGCGCCGGGCGTCTCGGGTACGGGCGCGGGCGCGGGGTCCGGGGCGAGCAGCGCACCGACACCGTCGGCGGCGGCGATCTGGGTGGAGTTGGCGTGCACACCGATGCCGGCGGCGACCGTACGCAGCGCCCGGGCCAGGTTCTCGGCGCTGGGCCGCCGGTCCGGGTCCTTGCTGAGGCAGCGCTCGATGACCGTCCACAGGGGTTCGGGGACGGTGGACGGTCGGCGGGGCTCCTCGCTGAGGTGGCGGTGGAGCACCTCCAGCGCGGTGCCTCCGGCGAACGGCGGGCGGCCGGTGACCAGCTCGTACAGCAGGATGCCGGCGCCGTAGATGTCGACGGCGGAAGTCTGCGGGCGGCCCTCGGCGGACTCCGGGGCCACGTACGCGGGCGTGCCCACGAACTCGTGGGTGCGGGTCAGCCCCGGGGAGTCGGCGAGCCGGGCGATGCCGAAGTCGGTCAGCATCGGGCGCATGGTGCCGTCGCGCTGGTCCAGCAGGACGTTGGCCGGCTTCAGGTCGCGGTGGACGACGCCGTCGGCGTGGCTGGCGGCGAGCGCGTCCGCGATCTGGGCGGTGAGCAGGGCGGCGGCGACCGGGGTCAGCGGGCCGTTCTCCCGGAGGTAGCGGTGCAGGTCGGGGCCGTCGACGAGGTCCATGACCAGGGCGAGGAGGTCCCCTTCGACCACCAGGTCGCGGGTGCGCACGATGTTCTCGTGGGTGAGCCGGAGCAGCACGGAGCGCTCCCGCAGGAACCGCATCACCACGTCGGCGTCGTTGGCGAGCTCCTCCTTGAGGACCTTGATCGCCACGGTCTCGCCGGGCTGCCCCGCGACGGCCGCCTCGGCCCCTGCGGTCTCCCGCTGGCGGGCTCGCCAGACGGTGCCCGTGGCGCCGCGTCCGAGCGGCTCTTCGAGCAGGTACTTGCTGCCTACGGGCCGCACGTCATGCGCTCCCTGCTGTTGTGGGGACGGTGGTCGGTAAAAGCCCCACTCTAATGGTGCCGAACCGGCCGCCGAGGGGTCGCGAACGGGCTGTGTTCACGCTGTGACCCGCCGGTTTCCGGCCATTTCCCGGTTGCTTCCCGACAGCCGCGCGAGCCCTCACGTGCCCGCTCCGGAAAAGACGCGACGGGCGACCGGCCGGTTGCCCCGGGGCGTCCGTACGTCTGCCCACTCCACGGCCCGCTCACGCGGAACTGTCCGAACCCGGGCCAAGCAGGCTCTTTTACGCCCACACCCGACCAATCAAGATCACTTATGCATGACCCGTGGGCGTGTTGCCGGTGGCAGGTGCGAGGATGCCTCCAGCACGGAACTGCGGGAGC
The DNA here is from genome assembly GCF_042728415.1 of Streptomyces sp. NPDC060198. Taxonomy (NCBI): domain Bacteria; kingdom Bacillati; phylum Actinomycetota; class Actinomycetes; order Kitasatosporales; family Streptomycetaceae; genus Streptomyces; species Streptomyces sp. NPDC060198. The sequence goes on from NZ_JBHWZJ010000038.1 coordinate 27,615, forward strand.
GGGAGCCCTGCGGTACGTGACGACCCGTACCGGACGACGCGTCCGCGCCGGGTGGGGGGCATCACAGGGAGGTCCCCTGCCGGGCGACCCGCAGAAGGGACCGCTGACGGCGATGCAGATCCGGCTGACCGTCCTCGCGCCGCGCACCGGCCACGCACCGGCGCGCGCGTGCGATGTCCTGCTCACCGCCCCGGCGGGCACGGCGCTCGCCGCCGTGGCCTCGGCCCTGGCTTCGGCGGTCCAGGGCCCCGAGGGGTCACTGGGCGGCGGCGCGGTGATCCTCTTCGCCGGACGGGAGCGGCTGGACGCCCAGCGCCTCTCGGTCGGCGAGCCGCCGCTGGTCGACGGCGCGGTGCTCTCCCTCCAGTCCCCCGGTGAGGACGAGCCGTCCTCGGACGACTCGGTCCCGGCCCGGCTGCACGTGGTCGCGGGCCCCGACGCGGGTGGTGTCCATCTGCTGCACGGCGGCCAGATCCGGATCGGCCGCTCCGCCGACGCGGACGTGCCGCTCGACGACCCCGACGTCTCCCGGCTGCACTGCGCGGTCACGGTGTCCGGCGACGGCCGGGTCACGGTCGCCGACCTCGGCTCCACGAACGGCACCTCGCTGGACGGCGCCGAGATCGGCACCAGGCCGGTCCCGCTGTCGGCGGGCGCCCTGCTGCGGCTGGGCGAGTCCACTCTCCGCCTCACCACCGGCCCCCGCCCCCCGGCGCTGGCGACCGCACCGGACGGCGAGGGGCACCTGCGGGTGGCCCGCCCGGAGCCCGGGGCCGACGGCCCCGACCCGGCCCACGGGCACGGGTCGTTCGCCGAGGAGACCCGGCCGTCCGGCCACGACTCGGCGTACCGCCAGGAGAACACCGGCCCGTTTCCCCGGCTCGGCGCGGAGCCGCCCCGGCGCGGCGGCATAAGCGCCTGGGCCCGTCGGCTGGCCGGTGGCCGCGCCGGCCACGAGGCGCAGGATTCCGAGGCCGTTCCCGCCCCCCGGTCCGCCTCGGGGCACTCGGGGTTCCTGACCCCCTCCGCCCCGGCAGGCACCTGGCCCGACCCCGCAGCGGTGCTGCTGACCGCGCTCGGACCGGGCCCCCGGCTCTGGGAGCGGGACCCGGGCCACCCGGAGGCGCTCGCCCTCCGGCTCGGCACGACCGACCGGGCGGAGCTGCCCTCGGTACCGGTGACGGTCGGGCTGCGCGAGGCCGGTTCGCTGGGACTCGCCGGGCCGTGGGAGCGCCTCACCGGGCTGGCCCGCTCCGCGGTCGCCCAGCTCGCGGCCCTGCACTCCCCCACCGACCTGGAGATCGTGCTCATCAGCACGGACCGCAACCGTACGACGGACGAGCGGCGGCAGGCCTGGTCCTGGCTGGGGTGGCTGCCGCATCTGCGGCCGATGCGCGGACAGGACTGCCGGCTGCTCCTCGCGTACGACCGGGAGCAGGCGGCGGCCCGTACGGCGGAACTGGTCCGCAGGCTGGACGAGAGCCCGCTCGGTCCCGGCTGGCCGCACGCCGGCCGTGACGCGGTGGCCGAGGCCGCCGATGCCTGGACCGGTCCGTACACCGTGCTGGTCGTGGACGGCGACCCCGGGACTGCGGCGCTGCGGGAGACGACCGCACGGTTGGCGGGCGCCGGCGCGGCGGCCGGAATCCATCTGATCTGCCTGGCGGAGACCCCGCCGGCCTCGCCCACCTCCCCGGTCACCGCGACCTACGAGGCCGCCTGCCACGCCTCCCTCGCCTTCCGCGAGTGCGGGGCCGTCGCCATGCTCAGCGGGGACGTCGCGACCGCGCTCCGGCTGCTGCGCACGGCCGGCGGCCAGGTCGCCGGACACGGCACGGTGGCGACCGTGGACGCCGTGTCCCCGGCCTGGGCGGAACGCTTCGGCCGGGCGCTGGCCCCGCTGCGGGACGAGGGTCCCGGCGCCCCGGCGGACCTCGCGAAGACCGCCGCCCTGCCGCCTTCCTCCCGGCTGCTGGACGAACTGGGCCTGGCCCGGGCCACCCCGGCGTCACTGATGGCCCGCTGGGCGTCGACGGCCGAACGCCAGCCCGGCGCCTCGTCCCGGCCCACCCCCACCCCGGGACGGTTCCGCGACCCACAGGACACCCCGAGCCCCGGCCGCACCCTCTCCACGGGCCCGATCCGCACCGCTCCCCTGGTCGGCGGCCAACGCACCGACTCACCCGACTCCGGCCGCACCCCGTACCCGGGCGCCCCCGACTCCCGTACCGACTCCGGCCGCACCCCGTACCCGGGCGTCACGGCGCGCGGTACGGGCGACACCCCGTACCCGGCGCCCGCGCCCCGTACGGACTCCGAGCGCACCCCGTACCCCACGCCCGCACCGGCTTCGGCCGGTGAGGGGGCGGGCGGACAGGCCGGACGACCGGTGGTGGTGCTGGGGGCCGGGCCCCGGGGGCCGGTGAGTGTGGACCTCGCGGACGAGGGGCCGCACCTGCTCGTCGAGGGGCCCGCCGGCAGCGGGCGTACCGAACTGCTGCGGGCGGTCGCCGCCTCGCTCGCCTCGGCCGCCCGTCCCGACCGGCTCGGCATCCTGCTGGTGGACGGTGCCGGGGCCGGCGGAGAGAGCGGCGAGCCGGGTGAGGGGCTGCGCCCCTGCACCGAGCTGCCGCACGTCTTCTCGTATCTGTCGGCCTCCGACCCGGTCCGGATGCGGGAGTTCGCCCGTGCGCTCGGCGGTGAGCTGAAGCGCCGCGCCGAACTCCTCGGCGGGCTGGACTTCACCGAGTGGCACATCCGCGAAGAGGTCGCCCGGCGGCTCGTCGGCCAGCGTCCGCCGAGCCCTTCCGAGCAGCGCGGGGGCCTCGACACCCCGGCCGCCTCCTCCGTGACCGGCACGCTGCGACTGCGGACCACCGACCCGCGGGCGGTGGACCCTGGCCCGTCGCCGCTGCCCCGGCTGGTGGTGCTCGCCGACGACTTCGACGCGCTGGTCGCTCCGGCGCTCGGCAGCCCGGGACGGCCGGCCGCCGGGTCGGTGGTGCGGGCGCTGGAGGCCGTGGCGAGGGACGGCGGGAGACTCGGGGTGCATCTGGTCGCGTCCTCGGGCCGCCCGGACCGTACCGAGGACACCGAGCTGGCGCGCGGCGCCCGGCTGCGGATCGTGCTGGACGCGCCGGTGCTGCCGCCCTCGCCGGACGAACCGGCCCCGGGGCGGGGCAGGCTGGGGCATCCGGACGGCCGGGTCACCCCGTTCCAGGGCGGGCGGGTGACGGGACGCATCCCGCGCACGGCGACCCTGCGTCCGACCGTCGTACCGCTGGAGTGGGAGCGGATGGGCGATCCGCCGACCCGCCGCCCGGTCCGCGAGCTGGGCAACGGGCCGACCGACCTGGCGCTCCTGGCCAGCGCGCTGGAGCGCGCGGCTCGATCGGTGAACGCCGAACGGCTGCCCCCGCTGCCGCCCGTCTCCTCATGACGTACGACGGTTTCCGGTGCTTTCCCGGGGGACGGACCTGTCCTTCTGCCCCCTGTCCACCAGGTGCGCGTTTCCTCCCGGAACGACGTCACGAGCAGGTCACGATCGTCCGCCCGGCCCCTGCGGTGGTATTGCGGGTGATCCGCGCTCCGGCGTAGGACTTGTGCCCACGGACGACGCGGCACTCGCACGGCAGCGTGCGGACGCGGTCGCCGGGAAACGGGGCAGACATGCACAGAACCCGACAACTGGGGCGGGCGGCGGCGGTGTTCGCCGCGGTGGGCGCCCTGGCGCTGACCGGCTGCTCAGGCGATTCGGACGACGGCAAGGACGGCAAGGACACCGCGGACCCCACCGCCGGTGCGAGCCAGTCACCCACGTCGACCGTCGCCTTACCTCGTCTGGACGGTGAGCGGATATCCGTGGCCGCCGTGTGGACGGGCGCGGAACAGCAGAACTTCACCAAGGTCCTGGACGAGTTCGAGAAGCGGACCGGAGCGGAGGTCACCTTCGTCCCCGCGCAGGACCCGATCGTCAACTTCCTCGGTACGAAGATCGCGGGCGGCCAGCCGCCGGACGTGGCGATGATCCCGCAGGTGGGCGCGATCCAGCAGGCCGTGGCGAAGAAGTGGGCCAAGCCCGTCGGCAACGAGGCACGGGCACAGCTGGGCCAGAACTACGCGCAGGTCTGGCAGGACCTCGGTGCCGTGGACGGCACCCAGTACGGCGTCTACTACAAGGCCGCCAACAAGTCGCTGGTCTGGTACAACGCCCAGGCGTTCGAGAACGCGGGCGCGAGTGAGCCGAAGACCTGGAAGGACTTCCTCACCACCGCGGAGACCGTGTCGGCCTCCGGGATCACCCCGGTGTCGGTCGGCGGTGCGGACGGCTGGACCCTCACCGACTGGTTCGAGAACATCTACCTCTCCCAGGCGGGTCCGGAGAAGTACGACCAGCTGGCGAAGCACGGGATCAAGTGGACGGACCCGTCGGTGAAGGACGCGCTCACCGCGCTGGCGCAGCTCTTCGGCAAGCCGGAGCTGATCGCGGGCGGCGCGTCCGGGGCACTCCAGACGGAGTTCCCGGCCTCGGTGACGCAGACCTTCACCGGCGGGGACCAGCCCAAGGCGGCGATGGTCTTCGAGGGCGACTTCGTCGCCGTCAACATCGCGGAGACCGACGCGAAGATCGGTACGGACGCCAAGGTGTTCCCGTTCCCGGCGGTCGGCGCGGACTCCCCGGTGGTGACCGGCGGGGACGCCGCGGTGGCGCTGAAGGACACCAAGGGCGCCCAGGCGCTGCTGACCTTCCTGGCGTCCACGGACGCGGCGAAGATCTCGGCCGGGGCGGGCGGGTTCCTCTCGCCGAACAAGTCCCTGGACACGGCCGCGTACCCGAACGACGTGCAGCGCACCATGGCCGAAGCGCTGATCGCGGCCGGGGACGGGGTCCGGTTCGACATGTCGGACCAGGCGCCCCAGTCCTTCGGCGGCACGCCGGGCAAGGGCGAGTGGAAGATCCTCCAGGACTTCCTGAAGAGCCCGAAGGACGTCGCGGGGACCCAGCGGGCTCTGGAGTCCGCCGCCGCCGAGGCGTACAAGAGCTGACGCGGTGACGACAGCGACGACGGGGGGCGCCGGTGCGGTGCCCCCCGCCCACCCGGGCCCGCCCGTCCGCCCCCGTAGGAGCCCTTCCGGCCGCACGGTCACCGGTTCCCGCCGAGCCGTCGCGGTGGCGTTCCTGCTGCCCGCGCTGGTGCTGCTGGGCGCGCTGGTGGTCTATCCGATCGCCTACTCCGTCTACCGCTCGTTCCTCGACCAGCCGGGCACCGGCTTCGCCGGGCTCGACAACTACCAGAAGCTGTTCACGGACGACACGATCCGTACGGCGGTCAAGAACAACCTGATCTGGGTGGTCCTCGCGCCCACGGTCTCCACCGCACTCGGCCTGATCTTCGCGGTGCTGACCGAACGCATCCGCTGGGGCACCGCGTTCAAGCTGGTCGTCTTCATGCCGATGGCGATCTCCATGCTGGCCGCCGGGATCATCTTCCGGCTGGTGTACGACGAGGCCCCGGAGCGCGGGGTGGCCAACGCGGTCTGGGTGGGCGTGCACGACACCTTCGCGGAGTCCGCCGGGTTCCCGAAGGCGCACCCGCTGCCGGTGCACCCGCTGAAGGCGGGCGGCGGCGGGTCCTTCGTCACGGAGACGACGGTGCGGGCCGGTGTCCCGGTGCTGCTGCCGCTGGTCGGGGTCGTACCGGAGAAGATGCCCGGCGACGCGGAGCCGGCCCGCACCCCCGCTCCGGACGGCGACCGGATCACCGGCACCGCCTGGCTGGACTTCACCAGGGGCGGCGGCGGGAAGCCCAACGTGGTCGACCCGAAGGAGCTGGGTCTCAAGGGCATCGAGGTCGAGGCGGTGAAGGGCGGCAAGGTCGTCGCCACCGCCACGGCCGGCGCGGACGGGGCCTTCTCGCTGCCCGCCGCCGCCGAGGGAGCGGTGCTCCGGCTGCCCGCCGACAACTTCCGCGAGCCGTACAACGGGGTCTCCTGGCTCGGCCCGAGCCTGGTCACCCCGGGGATCATCGGCAGCTACATCTGGATGTGGGCGGGCTTCGCGATGGTGCTCATCGCGGCGGGCCTCGCCGGGCTGCCGCGCGAACTCCTCGAGGCGGCACGGGTCGACGGGGCGAACGAGTGGCAGGTGTTCCGGCGGATCACCGTGCCGCTGCTGGCGCCGGTCCTCGCGGTGGTGCTGGTGACACTCATGATCAACGTGCTGAAGGTCTTCGACCTGATCTTCATCATCGCGCCGGGCTCCTCCCAGGACGACGCCAACGTCCTCGCCCTCCAGCTGTACCGCTCCTCGTTCGGTACGGACGCGGACCTGGGGGTCGGCAGCGCGATCGCCGTCCTCCTCCTGCTGCTGGTGATCCCGGTGATGGCCTTCAACATCCGGCGGATACGGAAGGAGGGGCGCCGATGACGACCTCGGTCACGACCACCGCGTCCACCACCACGGCCGGGGCCGCCCGTCCGTCGCTCGCGGTGCGGATCGCCGCGCGGGCGGGCGGCGGGGTGATGCGGGTCTTCCTCGTCCTGGTGGCCCTGTTCTGGCTGATGCCGACGATCGGGCTGCTGCTCTCCTCCCTGCGGGACGGCAAGGACATCGCGGCGAGCGGGTGGTGGCAGGTCTTCACCACCCCGTCCCAGCTGACCCTCGACAACTACCAGCACCTGCTGTCGAACCCGGCCATCACCGACTCGCTGCTCTCCACGGTGATAATCACCGTGCCGTCCACGGTGCTGGTGGTGGTGATCGGCTCGTTCGCCGGTTACGCCTTCGCCTGGATGGACTTCCCCGGCCGCGATTGGTGGTTCCTGGTGGTGGTGGGGCTGCTGGTGGTGCCGGTGCAGGTCGCGCTGATCCCGGTCTCCAAGCTCTTCGGCACCCTCGGGATCTTCGAGACCACCCTCGGCGTGGTCCTCTTCCACACGGCGTTCGGGCTGCCGTTCGCGATCTTCCTGCTGCGGAACTTCTTCGCGGAGATCCCGCGGGAGCTCCTGGAGGCCGCCCGGCTCGACGGGGCGGGCGAGATCCGGCTCTTCACCCGGGTCGTCATGCCGCTCGGCGGGCCGGCCATCGCCTCGCTCGGGATCTTCCAGTTCCTCTGGGTCTGGAACGACATGCTGGTCGCGCTGATCTTCGCGGACTCGGGTTCCCCGCCGATCACCGTGGCGCTCCAGCAGCAGGTACGCCAGTTCGGCAACAACATCGACGTGCTGGCGCCGGGAGCTTTCGTGTCGATGGTGATCCCGCTGGCGGTGTTCTTCGCCTTCCAGCGTCAGTTCGTGTCGGGGGTGATGGCGGGGGCGGTGAAGTGAGCGGCTCTCCGGGGCGGTGTCCCGTCCCGTTCGGTCCGGCCGAGCGGGACGGTACCGAACACGGCGTCCGCGATCCGGGACTTCTGGTCCCGGTGGTCGAGCGGCCCCGGACCGACGTGTTCGGGGCCTAGCCGTGTCGCAGGACCACCTCGACGTACCGGTCGTCGCCGGACGCCTGTCCCGGTGGCCCCTGACATGACAGGGCGAGGACCCGGGCGCACACACGCGCGCCCGGGTCCT
>NZ_JBHWZJ010000039.1:0-33843 GCF_042728415.1 Streptomyces sp. NPDC060198
CGGCATGCGCCGGGCGGCCCTCGCTTCGGTCGGTCAGATCGCGGCAGGTTCGCGGGTCCTGTCGTGGTCGTCGGAGGCGGGGGCGTCTCCCCGGGTGAGCGCCTCGCCTTCGATGTCGACGCGGGGCAGTATCCGGTCGAGCCACTTGGGCAGCCACCAGGCGCGGTGGCCGAGGAGGGCCAGTACCGCCGGGACGAAGGCCATGCGCACGACGAAGGCGTCGAAGAGGACGGCGATGGCCAGTCCGAAGCCGATCATCTTGATCATCGATTCGCCGGAAGTGATGAAGCCGGAGAACACACTGATCATGATCAGCGCCGCGGCGGCGACGACACGGGCGCTGCTGCCGAATCCGGTGACCATGGCGCGCCCCGGGGACTGGCCGTGGACGTGGGCTTCGCGCATCCGGGAGACGAGGAAGACCTGGTAGTCCATGGCGAGGCCGAAGACGATTCCGACGAGGAAGATCGGCATCATGCTCATGATCGGGCCGGTCTGCTCGACGCCGAGCAGGTCGGCGGCCCAGCCCCACTGGAACACCGCGACGACGGCGCCGAGGGAGGCGAGGACGGAGAGCAGGAATCCGACGGCTGCCTTGACGGGCACCAGGATCGAGCGGAAGACGACGAGCAGGAGCAGGAAGGCCAGCCCGACCACGATGGCGAGGTAGGGGATCAGCGCGTCCTGCATCTTCTGGGCGACGTCGATGTTGGCCGCCGTCGTCCCGGTGACCTGGAACGTCGCGTCCGTCTTGGATTCCAGGTCGGCGCGTTCGCCGCGGATCGTGTGGACGAGGTCCTTGGTCTGCTCGCTGGTGGGGGAAGTGGAGGGGGTGGCGGAGAGGATCGCGGTGTCGCCGGCCTCGTTGAAGCGCGGTTCGGAGACGGAGACGACGCCGTCCGTCGAGGCGATCTCCTTGGCCACGGTGTCCACCGCGCCGGTGGCGTCGGGGGCGCCCTTGGCGTCGACGACGATGGTCAGCGGCCCGTTGAACCCGGGGCCGAAGCCGTCCGCGAGAGCATCGTAGGCACGCCGTTCGGTGGTGGAGGTGGGCTTGGCCTCGTCACCGGAGGTACCGAGCTGCAGGCTGGCGGCCGGCAGCGCCAGCGCACCCAGACCGACCACGGTGAGGATCAGTACCGGAAGCGGGCGGCGCAGCACGAAGCGGGCCCAGCGCGATTCCTTCCGGGTGGGAACGAGTGCTTCCGCACCGGCTGCCGGGTGCTCCTGGCCACCACGGTGTCCCTTGCGGGCCTGGCGGCGCAGGCGCCGGGGCAGGACCGCGTTCGGCCAGAAACCGAGCATCGCGGGGACGAGCGTCAGCGCGATGACCACGGAGAGCAGCACCGCTCCGGCGGCCGCGAGACCCATCTTGGTCAGCATCGGGACGCCGACCACCGACAGCCCCGCCAGTGCCACGACCACGGTGAGCCCGGCGAACACCACCGCGGAACCGGCCGTACCGACGGCCCGTCCGGCGGCTTCCTGGGGCGCGTGCCCCTTGCCGCGCTCCTCGCGGTAGCGGGAGACGATGAACATCGCGTAGTCGATACCGACCGCGAGACCGAGCATGGACGCCAGCGTGCTGGTCGACGAGGAGAGACCGAAGGCGCTGCCCAGCGCCATGATGGCGAACATGCTGGTGACGACACCGACGATGGCGCTCAGCAGGGGCAGCCCCGCCGCGGCCATGGACCCGAAGGTGATCAGCAGGACGAGCGCGGCCACGAGGACACCGGCGGCTTCACCGATGCCACCCGCCTCGACCTGCGCGGACACCGCACTGCCGCCCATCTCGACGGTGAGACCGGCATCCCTCGCTTGGTCCGTGGCCTTCTGGAGATCGGCCTTGCTGCCGTCGGTCACGTCGTGCGACGTGACCTTGTAGGAGACGGACGAGTACGCGGTGGTGCCGTCCTCGCTGACGGTGTGCGTCTCGAACGGGTCCGCCGCACTCGCGACCTGGCTCCCGTGGGCGGCCTCCGCGATGGTCTTCTCGATGGCCGCGCGGTTGTCCGCCGCCGTGACCTTCTGTCCGTCCGGCGCCACGAACACGATCCGGGCGCTCGCCCCGTCGGCCTCGGTGCCGGGGAAACGCTTGTCGATGAGGTCGAAGGCCTGCTGCGACTCGATCCCGGGCATGGACGACGAGTCTTCGGGGGCGGCAGCGGCGGTAATGCCCTTGAAGCCGACGACAGCCAGGACGGCCACCCACAGCAACAAGATCCATCGGCGCTGCCGGAAGGCCGCTCGGCCCAGCCGGTAGAGGAAGGACGCCATGACAGAGGATCTCCACATCTGGTCTCGGGAATCTTCCTCAAGACTCCAAGACCAGCGGCGTTCCGTCGTCGTGCGGATGCCGACAATCCTCCCTACTGCACCCGCACTACACCGGGTCCCCGAATCGGTACCCAGGGAGGACCGGAAGGCCCATGTGTACGGAATCCCACCACCTTCCGTCACTCCGCGTGTCCGTCCGGCGGTGGCGTTCGCCCGGACCGCCCCCGCCGGGGTACGCGGGTGCGGTAGCCGGGAGGAGCCGCCACCGCCGCTGCTGCTCCCGCCCCGCGAGCACGAGCGGGCCGACGGCGGCCTGAGGCGGGCGGTGAGTGACCGGTGGCGGGGGAGCGGCGTTACGCCTTTCGGTTCTTCCCCGCGGACCCGCGTCGGCCACGGCTGAAACCTCACGGCGGGTGGGGGATTCTCGGGCGGAGTTCCGGAGGTCTCGCCGGAACCTACGACTCGCGGGGTCAAGAGGAGAGCGATGAGCAACGGTCCGCAGATCACGACCGGCGCGCGGGTCACATCGGCCGGCCCGGTCCCATCCGTCGGTCCGGTCCCACGGGTCGAAGTGGCCTCGCCTGCTGAGGTGGCCCCGCCGGCCACCGCCCGTCGGCCCCTGTGGTCCAGATGGCCCCGGGGCGAGGTGGCGGTAGCCGTCGTGGCCGGTGCCTTCGCTCTGGCCCAACTCCTGCTCGTACGGCCCGGGATGGGCCTCGGCTGGGACGAGTCGGTCTACGTCAGCCAGGTCGCGGGCCACGCCCCCGCCTCGTTCTTCAGCGCCCCGCGGGCCCGAGGCGTTCCCTTGCTGGTGGCGCCGGTCGCCGCCTGGTCGTCGTCGACCGAGGCACTCCGGGTCTACCTGGCCGTCCTGTCAGGCCTCGGCCTCTTCGTCGCGCTCCGCGCCTGGCGGGGTGTCCTCCCCTCCCGGATGCGCGCGACCGCGGGCGCCCTGTTCGCCACTCTGTGGGTGACGCTCTTCTACGGTCCGCAGGCCATGCCCAACTACTGGGTCGCTGTCGGCGCCCTGGCCGGTACGGGCTGCTTCCTGCGCGCCCGCGCGGACCGCTCCGACCGCGCGGCCCTCTGGGGCGTCGGCCTGAGCGCGGCGCTGATGGCCGGGATGCGCCCCATGGACGCGGTGTGGGCGGTCCTGCCGCTGCTCGTGCTGCTGGTGTGCGTACGGCAGTGGCGCCGCCCGGCCCTGCTGGTGGCGCTGGGCGGCGGACTGGCGGCCGGGGCGGCCGAGTGGGTGGTCGAGGCGTACGCCGCTTACGGTGGGCTCGCGCAGCGCCTGGCCGACGCGTCCCGTATCCAGGGCGGCCTCGGCTGGAACATCGCGGTGGTGGACCAGCTGCGCGCACTCGGCGGACGCACCCTGTGCCGTCCCTGCGCCGGTGCCGTGCCGCCCGTGCCGGAGACGCTCTGGTGGTGCGCCCTGCCGCTGCTCGCCGCTCTCGCGGTCAGGGCCGCCGTCCGCTCGGGGCGCCCGGCCGTCACGCTCGTACCGCTGGCCTGCGCCGCTTCGGCGGCCTTCCCGTACCTCTTCCTGATCGGCTACGCGGCCCCCCGCTTCCTGATGCCCGCCTACGCGCTGCTCGCCGTTCCGGTCGCCGGACTCGTGGTGCACGCGGCACGGGCGCCCGGCCGGACGGGCCGGCCGCTGACCGTGACCCTGCTGGTCCTCGTGCTGGCCGGGCACCTGACCGCGCAGCTCGTGGTGCTGCACAACACCGTGCGCCGCACCACGGCCGCCCGACAGGAGTGGGCCGCCGTCGCCGACGGCCTGCACCGGCTCGGCGTCCGCCCGCCCTGTCTCATCACCGGCAAGGAGTACGTCCCGATCGCGTTCTACGCGGGCTGCTCCTCGGCGGCGGCCGGCGGACACGACGCCAACACCACGACGGCAGGCATCCGGCGGACCGCCGAGCGACTGCCCACCGCCGTGCTCGTGGCACCGGGCGGGCGGGCACCCGGCTACGTGCGGTCCTGGGAACCGCACCGGGTGGCAGGACTGCGGGTGTACGTGGCGCCGGACGCGGGGCGCTGAACTCCTCCGCCGCCGGGCCTCGACAGGCGTCGCTCACCCCACCGCGGCCGCGCACTCCTCGCACCGCCGGATCGCCTGCCGGTCCGTGTTGCCCTCGGTCGCGGTCGCCGGGCAACCGGTGCCCAAGCGGTCCCAGAGCCCGTCCGGCGGGGCGGGGATCCAGCCCCAGCGCGGGGCGGTCACCAGCTCCTCGGTCAGGTGGGCGCACGCTCCGGGGAGGTGCGCGTACCGTCGCGGAGAGATGAGGATCGTGTCTGCGGGGAAGGTCCGCCACTCCTGCCGGGGCGGGGCGACCGGGCGCTCCCTCGGCGGGGAACCGTCGGGCGGGCAGGAGCAGCCCAGTCCGATGACCAACTCACAACGGTCGCAGCACTTCTGTCGCACGTATTCACTCCCACCTCGCGTCGGCGCCCTCATCGGGGGATGAGCGGTTCGTCGCATTCCGAAAACCTGGCGACCGGTAGAACGGCCATACGCCGGGCCGGTCACGCTACGTCGCTCCTCCGGAGGACGGGCCGTCCGCCTGGCATGGCCGGACCGGGAAGGCGGGGCCGTCCCGGGGCCGAGGGCGGGCGACGAACGAGGACACCTGACTGCCGGAACGTCCACTTCCCGCCCGTCGCGCGCCGCCGTACCGCTGCGTCACGCCTCAATTCGACCCCGGGGAAACCGTGTTCAGGAAAGCAGGTACGGCCGGTACGGGGAATCCAACCCGCACGACCGCACCGGCTACGGCTACGGCTTGAGGATCGTGGGCGGCGGGTTCTGTGCGGTCATGATGCTGCTCATGATCCCGCGCGTGGGGCCGTTCGTGTGGGACCGTCCGCACCCGGGGTCGTACGCGTGGGGGAGTACAACGTCGCGCCTACGCGCCGAAGGAGCCCAGGGCGGTCGCGGTGTCCTCGCCGCCCCAGCCGTCGGGGGTGCGCCAGAGGACGTGGACGCCGAAGATGTCGCGGACGGTGTCGGCAGACCAGTTGTCGGCGGGCGGTTCGCAGAGGACCAGGTAGCGGGCGGCGGCCGGGGCGGGCAGGGTGTGGTTGATCTCCAGAAGGCGGGTCGCCCCGGAGCGGAGGTCCTCGTACCCGGCACGGCCGGCCCCGAGGACCTCGTAGAGGAAGAGACCCCGGTCGGTGACGCAGCTGACGTCGACGACCTCGGACTCGGTCGGCTGGATGTCCGCCCAGAGGAGGGCCGACATGAGCAGGTGGCGGACCGCCTCGTGCTTCTTGTCGGTGCGGTCGGCCGCGGCCGAGGTCACCAGCGCCTGGAGGAAGCCCTCTTGGGGGGCCGGCGCGGGCGCGGCGGCGGCGTCTTCGGCGGTGGTCGTCCAGGTGGTCACGGGGTCGCTTTCCTTCTGGGGAGGCAGTTCGGGACGGGGCTCGGGCGCGGGCGCGGGTACGTCGGGCTCAGCGGCGGGTTCTTCGGTACGGGCCTCGGCGCCGGCCGCCCCCGCGCCGCGGGTACGGAGGGTATCCAGCGCCTCGGCGAGGGCGTCGAGCCAGCCGGAGGCGGTCAGTTCGGCCGAGAGCCGGGCGGCGTCCAGGGAGTCGTCCTTGAGGGCGCGGTTGGTGCCCGCCGCGAGGTCGCGCAGCACCCCCAGTCGCTCCCGGTCCGGCGAGCCGAGGACGCGCCGTACGTCCACCCAGTCGGCCTGGTCGCGGCGGAGGATGCGGTTGGCCATGCCCTGGAGCTCGGAAACGCGGGCCCGGGCGTCCGGTACGGACTCCAAGTCGTCTGCGGAGGTCAGTAGTTCGGCGAGAACCGTGACGGCTCCCACGTAACGGTCCGCCATCCTGGGCGAGATGGGCAGGCGGCCCCGCTCGTCCGCGGTGAGCACGCTGTGGTTGGTCTCGTTGGCGAAGACCCAGGTGTCCAGTTCCTGGCCGGGGCGCGGCGGCGCGGAGCCGTGGCGCACGGTCAGGACGAGCGGCTGGTCCACGGCCGGAGCGAGCGCCTTGACCCGGTAGCGGCCTCCCGGGCCGGGGCCCAGGACCCGTACCCGGATGTCGGAGCCGATCTCGGGGGCGTCGGCCTCCGGTGCCGTACGGACCGGGGGCGCGGCCGGGACCGGAGCACCCGGTGCCGGTGTGCCCGGTACCGATCCGGTGCCGTCGTCGGTGCGCGTGAGGGCCTCGGGGAGCGGTGAGGTGTGCAGCACGGTGAGGCTCTGGGTGCTGCGGGTCAGGGCGATGTAGAGCTGCCGCAGCCCGGCCGGGCCGGTGTCGGCGATGGTGGCCGGTTCGATGACGAGGACGTGGTCGTACTCCAGGCCCTTGGCCTGCGCGGCGGCCAGGACGGACACCGCCTCGCGGCCCGGTCCCGCGATCTCGGGGCTCCGGTCGAGCCGGGCGCCGATCTCCTCCAGCCAGCGCGAGTCGTCGGGGACGATGACGGCGACCGACCGCAGGGTGCGGCCGTCGTTGGTGCCCACCAGGCGGGTCACCTGGGCCACCGTGTCGTCCAGCAGCTTCCAGGGCTCGGTCGACAGGGTGCGTACCGCGTCCGCGCCCGCCTCGCGCACGGCTCGCGGGTACGGCAGCGAGGGGGCGACCACGCGGGCCAGCGGGGCGACGAACTCCATGATCTCGGCGGGCACGCGGTAGCTGGTGTTCAGCTCCGCGACCCGCCAGTCCCCGTGGTCGGAGAGGATGGCGCCGAGGCGGTCCCAGGCGGTGTACGGCACCGGTCCGGTGGCCTGCGCGAGGTCACCGAGCACCGTCATCGAACCGCCCCGGGCGACCCGGCGGCGCAGGGCGTGGGCCTGCATCGGGGTGAGGTCCTGGGCCTCGTCCACGACGATGTGGCCGTAGCGGCGCGGGATCTCCCCGGCGATGAGGTACCGGAGCTCCTCCAGGCAGACCCGGTCGTCCAGGGTCCACGGGTCGCCGTCGGCGCGTGCCGCGCGGGGGCGATGGAGCGCGCGCCGCTCGTCCTCGCTCAGTACGTCCTCGGCGCAGGCGCGGAGCAGCTCGGGCGAGTCGTAGAGGGTACGCAACGACTCGCGGGCACCCGGCGAGGGCCAGACGCGGTCGACGAGGCGCTCCACCCGGCGGTTGCGTTCCAGGCTGCGGCGGATCGTGCCGTCCGCGCCCCGGCGCGGGGCGATGGCGGTGAGCTCCCGCAGCAGCCGGTCCACGATCAGGCTGCGGAATCGGTCGCGGCGCTCGCGGTAGGCCGCCCGGCCGCCGCGCGCCTCGGCGAGCAGGGCGTGGACCTCGGAACCGGCGATCCGCAGGGTCGCACTGCCCGCGATGACGGTGAACGCGGGTTCGTCGCCCTCGAAGGACGGCGGGGTGAGCTGGCCGTCGACCGCGTCGGGGTGGCACTCCTGCTCGACGCGCCGCCGCAGCACGGCCGCCATGCGCTCGTCGGACTTCACCGCGCGGGCCTGCGGGGTGTCGGCGCCGAGGAGTTCGCCGTCCCAGAGGCGGGAGAGCTGGACGGCGTTGACGTCCCGGGTGCCGAGGGTCGGCAGGACCTGGCCGACGTACTCCAGGAAGCGCTGGTGGGGGCCGATGACGAGGATGTCCTGGGCGTTGAAGTACTTGTTGCTGACGAGCCAGGTCACCCGGTGCAGGCCGACCGCCGACTTACCGGTACCGGGCCCGCCCTGCACGACCAGGATGTCCGAGGGGGACCCGGTGACCAGGTCCATCTGGTCGCGGCGGATGGTCTCGACGATGTCCCGCATCCGCCCGCCGCGCGAGCGCTGGAGCTCGCGGAGCAGAAACTCGTCCGGCTGCGACGGCTTGCGCCGCTGGGCCCGCGCGAGGTCGCCGGGCGTGGCGGACGGGACGCGCAGCCTCCGCCGTGGGGCGGGGAGGTGGGGGGCGTGAGGGTCGTGCGGTGCGGCGTCCGGCGGGGCCGGTTCGTCACGGGGCTCCTCCGTGGACGGTGGCTCCGCGAGCGGTGCCTCCCCCGGCGCCTCTTCGCCGGTCGCCGGGTCGCCGTACGCCGGGTCCTCGTACGCCGGGTCGTCCCGTCGGTCCCGCTGTCCGGGGACGCCGGTGGGTTCCGGCACGGGGCCGGCGGCGAACTCCGGGGCGATGTCGTCGAAGTAGTCCTCCACCACCTGCCGCACGCACCGCAGTTGACGCCGGAGCTCGACCTCTCCCGGGTTCTCGGGCCGTGTGTCCGCCCACTTCTTCGCCAGCGCGCTGGTCCAGAGCAGCACGACCGGATCGCCCGAGGTGTCCCGTACGCCGCGCCGCCCGATGTACCAGGGTCGGGCGGCGCCCCCCGGTTCCTCCGGGGCGTCGACCCGGGAGAAGACGAGCGCCTCGTCCCCCAGGCCGCCGTACGCCTCGGCCCGCGCCTCGGCGTCCATCCGGTTGGCGACGCCGTCCTTGCCGCTCGCCGACGCGGTGGCGGCCGAGGCGCCGGTCATCTCGGCGAGCCGCGTGGTGTAGCAGTCGTACGCGTGGTCGACGGCCTTCTGCTCCCCGGCGAGGACCTCTTCGCGCGTGGTCGTGCTCATGTGCATCCTCCCTGGCGGAGCACATGAGGCCCCGCTACGGGCCGACGCCCGTACCCCGGGGACACAACTATCAGAGATCGTACGGTGACGAACAGTCAGGGTGTCGATTACCGGACAGGGGGCCCGGCATCCCGGAAGCCCGCGTCACCAGAGGGGTCGCAGGGGCGGCAGCGCGTCCGGCGACAGGGTGCGTACGAGGGCGGCCAGTTCGGCGCGGGGCACGCGCAGGCCCGACGCGTGCAGCCGGTCGGACAGCTGTGCTTCCAGGTCGTGCAGCACGTGCCCGGCCGCGGCGAGGTGCTCCCGCGCTTTCGCGGTCAGGACGACGAGCCTGCGCCGCCCGCCCTCCGGGTGCGGGAGGCGTTCGACGAAACCCCGCTTCTCCAGGTCGTCGACGATCTGGCCGGCCGCCTGTTTGGTCACCCCGAGCCGGTCGGCGAGTTCGCTGCTCGTGGCGCCGGAGGTGCGGAGTGTCTGGAAGACCATGCCGTGGACGGGGCGCAGGCCCTCGTGCCCGGCGGCCTCCAGGCGGCGTACGAACTCGGCGAGGACCAGCTGGAAGGACATGCCGAGCAGGAAGGTGAGCTCGGTCGACTCCAGGGGGTCGTGCGGGTGCGTCGGGCGTTCCGGGTTCTCCACCCGATCATCTTGACACAGTTGCATAAAGCCTCTTTACTCGCGTCATGGCCATGAGTAAAGCGGCTTTACATGAGGGGGGTCCGGATGTATGTGATCGGTGAAAGTGAGCAGCGGACGACCGTCTCGCCGGCGGGAGCGATGTTCGCCCTGGCCGCGCCGAGCCAGGGGAGCGCCGAACTGAGCACCTGGCGGACGGAGTTCGCCGCCGGGGCCACCGGTCCGGTGCATTCCATCGACCGCGAGCAGGTGTGGATGCCCGTGTCGGGAGTGCTCCGGGTGGAGGCGGACGGCGTGACCGAGCGGGTGGAAGCCGGACAGGCGCTCGTCCTCCCCGCCGGCGTGGTGCGCCAACTCGGCGCTCCTGAGGGCCCGATGGTGGCGTTGGTCGCCATGGCGGCCGGGGGGAAGGCGATGCGGCCGGGGGACGACAGCCTGATTCCACTGCCCTGGGCCGAGTGACCGCATCCGCCCGCGAGCGGCGCCCGCACCCGTACGCACGGGACGCCCGGCCGGAAGTCCTCCGGCCGGGCGTCCGTACGCGGGTCTACCGCCGGCCGTCCGCGGCCGCTCGCGGCTCCCTGCTCCGGGCCCGTGACGCCTCCTCCGTCAGGCTCGACAGCAGGCTCAGTGCCGCGTCGGAGGGGGAGCCCGCGGGGGCGGTGTAGAGCAGCATCCGGTGGCCGGTGTTGTCGGCGAGGTGGAGGTTCTCGAAGTCCAGCGTCATCGGGCCCACCACCGGATGGTGCAGCGCCTTCGTGCCCACGGTGCAGTCCCGCACCGGGTGCTTGGACCACAGGCCCTCGAAGTCGGGGCTCTGCAGCATGAGCGAACCGATGAGCTCCGCGAGCGCCCCGTCCTGGGGGTTGCGGCCCGCGACCAGGCGCATCGCGGCCAGCGCCACCCGCGCCTCCTTCTTCCAGTCGGTGTACAGCTCGCGGGTGAGCGGGTCGAGGAACAGCATCCGGGTGAGGTTGGGGCGGTCCGCCGGGGTGTCCGGGCTCGTCACGTCCAGGTGGCCGGCGAGCAGGGCGTGGCCCAGCGTGTTCCAGGCCAGGACGTCGTTGCGCCCGTCCAGCACCACGGCGGGCACCTGCGGCATCGAGTCGATCAGCCGCCGGGTGGTGGCGCGTACGAACTCCGGGCGGTGCGGCGCGGCACGCTTCGCCTTCGGCGGGCGGGCGAGGTCGCGCAGATGGGTGTGCTCGTCCGGAGTGAGGCGCAGGGCGCGGGCCAGAGCGTCGAGGACACTGTCCGAGGCGTTGGCGCTCTGCCCCTGCTCCAGATGCGTGTAGTACGTGATGCTCACCCCGGCCAGCAGGGCGAGCTCCTCGCGCCGCAGCCCCGGAACCCGCCTGCGGGTGCCGTGGTTCGGCAGCCCGACGTCCTCCGGCTGGAGCCGCGCGCGGCGGTTGCGGAGGAAGTCGCCCAGAGCCGTGGGAGTGTCCATGCGTCCCAGTGTGCCGGTCCGGCGGTCGCGGCGGGGCCTCGAAGGTGGCCCTGCCGGTGATACCTTCCGCGACGCCAGCAAGAACAGTGGGCTGGGTAACTCCCCAGCGTCGTACCAGAGTCACCTCCCAGGACGACCGAACCGGTGGTCCGCGACGGAGGGATGTGCGTGATGGCTGTTGCCGAAGAGGTGCGGGTGGGGGAGGCGCCGGTCCGTCCGGACGGACGGCTGCGCCTCGTCCTGGTGGTGTTGCTGGTCGCCCAGTTCATGCTGGCGGTCGACTTCTCGATCCTGAACGTGGCGTTGCCGGTGATCGGCGACGGGCTGGGATTCTCGCTCTCGGGTCTCCAGTGGATCGCGACCTCGTTCGCACTGGCCGCGGCCGGGTTCACCCTGCTGTTCGGGCGGATCGCGGACCTGTTCGGCCGACGGCGGCTGTTCCTGGTGGGCCTGGCCGTGCTCGGGCTGTCCTCTCTGGTGGGCGGACTGGCCCAGAGCCCCGAAATGCTCATCGTGGCCCGGGTGTTCCAGGGTCTGGCGACGGCCGCGGTGACACCGGCGGGCCTCTCGCTGCTGACGACCTCGTTCCCCGAGGGGCCGCTGCGGCAGAAGGCGCTCGGCCTGAACGGAGCGTTGATGTCGGCGGGGTTCACGACGGGCGCGATCCTGGGCGGAGTCCTCACCGACCTCCTCTCCTGGCGCTGGTCGTTCTTCATCAACGTGCCGGTCGCGATCGCGGTGCTGGTGATCGCCCCGACGGTGATCAAGGAGTCCCGCCCGACGGTCCGCCCGAAGCTGGACGTGCCGGGCGCCGTGTCGGTGACGCTGGGCCTGCTGGCGCTGGTGTTCGGGCTGACGCAGGCCGGTGAGCACGGCTGGGGCTCGGGTGGCGCACTCGGCTGGCTGGCCTCGGGCGTCGCGCTGCTGCTGGTGTTCTACGCGGTGGAGTCCAGGGCGTCGAGCCCTCTGGTGCCGGTGTCGGTGCTGAAGAAGCGGACGGTGGCCTGGGGGAACGTGGCGGGCGTGATCGCGTTCCTCACGGAGACGAGCCTGGTCTTCCTGATGACGCTGTACCTCCAGGAGGTCCTCGGGTTCTCGCCGCTGACGGCCGGGCTGTCGTTCGGTGTGCTGGGTGTCGGCACGGTGGTGGGCGGTTCGATCGCGCCCCGGGTGATCGGGGCGACCTCGACCCGGTCGACGCTGCTGATCGGCGGAGCGCTCCAGGCGGTGGCGACGCTCTCCCTGGTGGGCCTGGGCGAGACCAGTTCGAGCATGTGGCTGCTGCTGGCGGCGACCTTCGCCGGCGGGGTGGGGAACATGCTGGTGATCGTCGGCTTCATGGTCACGGCCACCACCGGCCTCGCCGACCACGAGCAGGGCATGGCGACAGGCCTGGCGACGATGACCCAGCAGATCGGCATCACGATGGGCACGCCGGTCATGTCGGCCGTCGCCGCGGCGAACACCGACATCCATGACGGGATCACGACCGCGGTGATCGTGAACACGGCGGTGGTGGTCCTCGGAATCCTGACCTCCTTCCTCTTCCTGCGGACCCGGAAGCCCGCTGTGGAAAGCCGGATCGGCTGAACCACGGCCAACAGGGACTTCAGGATCGTCCCCGTGACCCTGGCGGTCGCCTCCGGCCGACCCGACGGCCTCCACCAGCAGTGAAAGCCGTCCCCGCCGCGAGCCGTCCCTGCCACAAGCCGTCCCTGCCGCGAGCCGTCCCTGCCACCGGGACCGGCGCCCCGCATCCATGGGCCCGGGGCAGCCCGGTGGCCGGGGCCGGGCCGGTGGCCGCGCTCGACTCCCGTCCCTGGCACCGGCGCGCGACGTGCGACGCGGGCCGGGCGACGGCCGATCCGTCCGTCGTCCGGTCAGCCCGCCGCGATGCCCGGGATGGTCACCAGCAGCACGGTCAGGGCGGCGAGTGCCGCTGAGACGGCCTCGCCCACCGCTCCGGACGCGCCGGTCCCGGCGGCCAGCTCGCCCATGCGCTTCTTCACCACGGCGGGGTCGGCGTCCGGCAGTGCGCGGGCGTGCAGTCCCGCGTGGTGGAGCAGAGTGATCAGCTCCGCCGTCTCCGGACCGGCCGTCGCCCCGTCGAGCACCACCCCGGCGAGTTCGCTCCGCAGGGCCCGGGGCGCCGAGGCGTCGATCACCGGGTAGCGGTACGAGCCGAAGGCACCCAGGACCTTGCGGCCTTCCCGGCGGACCACGCCCTTGGCCCGGAGGCCGTCGTACGCGGCGGTGACCGCCTGGTCGCGCACCGCCAGCAGCCAGGCCTGCGGCCGGGCTTCGGGATGTTCGCGCATCCGGGCCGCCACCGCGGCGGCGAGCGGCTCCTCGGGCGCCGGGCGGTCGGCGGCGACGAGCCTGCCCTCGTGCGCCACCACCGCTCCGCACCGTACGAGTCGGAGCAGTGGAGCCGCCGCGACCGCTGCACCCACCCGCAGCGGATCGTGCGGTGCGCCGTCCCGCTGATCCAGTCCGAGCAGTGCGATCCGCTCGCCGACGGTCAGTCCCGTGTCCATCGGACCCTTCTTCCCTCGTTGCCCGCGACGTGTCCCCGACTCTCCCTCATCACGCCCCGCTCGCGCACCTGGTTCCCCCCGGGCATCGTCGCGGGACCGCGTATGGGTTCCGTCAGGGGAGAGCATGTGGTGAACCCGTGAGCAGCCGTTGCGCCGCCTTGCGCATGCCCATCCGATCGCCTACTCGCCGGTTTCGCGAGTAGTCACCTGTCCCAGGGGGCACAGTGTGCAATGTCTTCACAGGAACCTCAGGGGAATTGACATGATCAGAGACGAATGTGAGGGTTTGCACGTGTACGTGTAAGGGGTCATCACTTTTTACGGGGGAACGTATGGATGGGTCGGAACTGGCCGTATTGGGAGTGCAACCGCTCGACGAATCCGTGTACCGGGCGCTGCTGAGGCGCCCCGGCGCCACCGTCGAGAATCTGGGCTCGACGCTCGGCATGGACGCACACGATCTCCAACTCGCCCTGAAGAGACTCGATCAGCAGGGTATGGTCCACATCGGCGCGGACGGTGAGGCGTTCCCCGTGGACCCCGGCATCGGGGTGGGCAGACTCGCCGAACAGCGCATCCGGGCCCTCCAGGACGAGCAGCGCGAGATCCTGTCCACCAGTCACTCCCTCGTACGCCAAGTCCTGTACTGGCAGGGGCAGGAGGGTGTGCACGAGGAGGTCGAGACCCTGGAGGGGGCCGGCCTGCTCTACGAACGGGTCGGCGAGCTGGCCTACTTCGCCCGCCGGGAGCTGCTGGTGATGCAGCCCTCGCGGACGATGACACCCGAATGCGCCGCCATGGCCCGCGAGTCCGACCTGAGATGTCTACGGCGTGGCGTCACCGTAAAGGCGTTGGTGCAACGCTCGGCCCTGCGGGACCCCGTCTCGGCGGGGCACTTCCGGGAGGTGGTCGAGCACGGAGCCCAGCTGCGGGTGCTGGACGGGCCGTTCGAGCGGGTGCTGATCTTCGACCGGAGCACGGCGCTGGTGCAGTCGGTCCCCGACGCGCCGGACCAGCGCGCGGTGCTGATCCGCCAAGAAGGGCTGGTCCAGACCCTCAGGTCGTTCTTCGACCGGTCCTGGGCCCACGCGGCGGACGTGGTGCCACTGTTGGGCGACGGTGCGGAGCGGGACCGGCTGGAGGAGTTCCAGCTGAAGGTGCTCCAGATCATGGCGCGTACCGACAAGGACGAGGCGGGGGCACGCGAGCTGGGCGTCTCGGTACGGACCTACCGGGGGCACGTCGCCCGGCTTCTCCACCGCCTGAACGCGGCCACCCGCTTCCAGGCCGCACTGCTGGCCCGGGACAAGGGCTGGATCTGAGGCCCGCCCGGTCCGGCCGGCCCGCGCCGTCCGCCCCTGCCGCGTCCTGACCGTCCTGACCGTCCTCACCGTCAGCACCGTCAGCACCGTCTCGCGTTCTCGCCCTCGGCCGTCCCGCCGGCAGGTCGAACCGGCTGCCGTGAGCCTGCGTTCACCCGTCCCGTCCGTCCCGCCTCCTCCGCCAGCTCCGTCAGCAGCCGCAGCTGACGGGGCTGGACGGCGGGCAGCAGGGCGGTGGCTCGGCGGGCGTGCTCCGGGCGGGCGCAGAGGAGGTTCCGGGCGAGGGCGAAGCGGCCCCGGTCGGGCACGAGGACGAGCTCCTCGAAGAGTCTGCCCGCGCCCCCGACCACCCGGTCGATCTCGTCACCCAGGTCGCCGTGCCAGTCGCCGGGGCGTACGAACCCCCCGTCGCGCACCATGTCCGCGTACCACTCCCGCATGTCCTCGCGGCAGGCCGCGCGGAACGTCTCGTCGTACCGTCCCGTGCGCAGTTCCCCGAGCAGTGTGTGCGCGGACCGGGCGTCGGCGAGGTGGACCAGCGGCATGCGGTGCGGCCGGGCCATCCGGTGCCGGCGGGTCCCGCCGTCCGTGAGGAGCACCGCCGTGGGCTCCAGCGCGGTGGCGAAGGTGTGGCCCGCGTCGGCGAGGCGCAGCCAGAGGTCCCAGTCCTCCAGCCCCGCTCCTGCCCGCCAGCCGCCCACCGACTCCACCAGCCCGCTCCGGTGAGCCACCCGGGACGGCTCGAACATCGGTCCCATGAGCTGGAGTTGCCGATGCCAGCAGCAGGAGAGCGGCGGCAGCCCGGCGGCGACGGCCCCGGCCGCGTCCCGGTACTCGCACCCGGAGGCCGCCAGGTCGGCTCCGCCCTCCAGCAGTCCGAGGACGACGTGCAGATGGTGCGGGTGCCAGGTGTCGTCGTGGTCGAGGTAGGCGGTGTACGCGCCCCGGGCCCCGGCCAGCCCGGCGTTGCGCGGGCCGCTCGGATGGCCGGTCCGCGCGATGCGGACCAACCGCACCCGGGGGTCCTCCCGGGCAGCCCGCGCCACCCACGCCTCGGTGTCGTCGTCGCAGCCGTCCGAGACGACCAGGAGCTCCCAGTCCTCGACGGTCTGGGCCCGGACGGAGTCGATGGTCCGGGTGATCGCCTCCGACCGGTTGTAGGTCGGACAGACCACGGTCACCCGGGGTGCGCGCCGGTGTTCCGTGCGGCTCGCACGGGGCGCCGTCCTCCCCTCGTGCGCGGTCACCAGAAGGGCAGCGCGGCGGGCCCGTCGCCCGCCGCGCCCAGGGCGAGCAGGACCCCGGCCCCGCCGGTGGCGAGGTCGGTGGAGAGCCGCAGGTTCTCGTGGCCGAGGAAGGCGGGCCGCCCGGCGTACTCGACCCGGTAGAGGTCCAGCACGTCCAGCAGGCGACCGGAGGGCTCCTCGCCGAGCCGCCGCAGGGTGAGGGCGGCACCCGCCCAGCCGTGGAAGAGCCCGGCGGTACGCGGTACGGCCTCCCGGGCCGCGACCCGGACGCTCTCGACGACCGGGGCGAAGCGCGGGTCCTCGCGGTGCTCCATGTAGTCGGCGAGGACCAGCGCGGTGCCCGCGCCACCGGCGGCCAACAGCGGCCTTGCGCCGGGGGCGTTGGGCGCCCACCCCGCGGAGTCTCCGGACGGGTCCTCGGTCCAGCCGAGGGCGGTCACGTCGGTGGCGAGCAGCTCCCGGGCCGCGTCCAGCCAGGCGGTGTCCGCGGTCTGCCCGTACAGCGCGAGGAGCAGCCGCGCGCCGCCCGCCCGGCCCCGCATGAGGCCCGACTGCCCCCGGCGCGGCGGGGTCGCGGCGGCGCGCGCGGTGAGCTGTTCGCCGGCGGCCGTCGCGTACTTCAGGGCGTCCTCGTCGCCGGTGGCGCGGGCCAGGTGGAGCTGGGCGAGCGCGATGCCGGCGAGCCCGTCGAAGTAGCTGTCGTTGGGCGGGTCCATCGCGCGGACCTGGGCGAGCAGCGCGGTCGCGGTGTCCGTCCGGCCCAGCCGCAGCAGCGCGGAGGCGGTACCGGCCAGGCCCGTCCAGAGTCCGGGCAGCGCGTCGGTGGTTCCGGCGGCGGAGCGCTCCAGCCAGTCCACGTGCGCCTCGGGCACTTCCCTTCCGGACTCGGCGAGGGCCCACAGCACCCCGGCGGTGCCGTACGCGAGGTTCGCGCCGCCGCCGGGCAGCAGGAACTGCGTCGCGTCACCGGGGAAGAGCCGGTCGGTGCGGTCCGGGGTGGCGGTCGCCTCGATGCCCTCGGCGAGGGCCTCGCGCGATCCCTGCGCGCCCGGGACCGCCTGCGCACTCCGTGCCGCCTGTGCCGTCGTGTCGGCGGCCGGGGCGTGCGGCGCCAGGTCGGCGCGGACCCGGTCGCCCCAGTCCTCGGGCAGCGGGTACCGGGCGGCGATGTGGGCGATCAGCTGCTCGGCCTTCTGCGGGCCCCAGCCCATGAGCGTGGTGAGCGGCGCGAAGAGGGCGACCCGCAGGCAGCCGAGGGCGTACCGGTCGATGTCCGGGCCCCGGTGCCCGGCGGGGGCGCCGAAACCGGGGGCCGCGTGGATCTGCGCGGTGTCCGGGTCGGTCGTCGCCGTCTCCAGGTCGATGAAGACGACGGTGTCGTCGGGGCGCACCAGGACGTTGCCGGGATGCAGGTCGCCGAAGAAGACGCCCCGCCCGTGCATCGCCGTGACGCCTTGGTCGATGTCCGCGAGCACGTCCAGGGCCCACCGGGTGTAGGCGGCGGTCCGCTCCGGGTCGGCCTCAGGGGCTTGCGGGAGCCGGCGGGTGAGCGCTGCCGCGAGTGTGTCCCCCTCAATGAACTCCCGTACCAGAAAGTGGTGTTCGTGACCCTTGCGGGCTTCGATCAGCCGGGGGAACCAGCGCAGTCCGGCGAGCTTCTCCAGGCAGGAGTGCTCGTGTTCCAGCCGGGCGACGGCGTCGTTGCCGTGGGTGTCGACCCCGGAGTGCGGACGGGCTTCCCGCAGCAGCACCGGCTCCCCGGTCCGCAGGTCGGAGCCCCGGTAGACCCCGCCGCCGTTGGAGAAGTGCAGGGCCTTCTCGGCGCGGTAGGGGAAGTCCTCCAGGGTGCCGGAGTTGCGGTCCGCCAACGCCCCCTCCAGGCAGGCGGGCAGCGTGGCCCACTCCGGCGGCCGGAAGGCGGGCAGCCGCTTGTCGGGCACCAGGTTGCCGTCCGGGTCTTCGATGCAGTGGACGGTCTCGCCGGTCGCCGTCTTCATGGTCCGCGCGACGAACCCGCCGTAGCGCACGTACAGCGGCCCGGACCGCCAGCGCAGGTCGCTGAGGATGTACGGGCCCGCCTCGCCGTCCAGCAGGGTGCCCAGCTCGTCCAGGACGCGGGCGAGACTCTCCTCGTCCCGGGGGTAGATCGTGACGAACTTGCCGGAGGCGCTGCGGTCGCCGTACTTGCCGTTCCGGCGCAGCAGCACCTTCCGGCTCCGGATGAACTTGAACGCGATCCCCTGCGGCACCAGGTACTCCCGGCAGCGCTCCAGGACCCTCTCGGCGTTCTCCGGGACCGCCGACACGTGGATCTTCCAGCCCTGCGGCGGCAGTTCGTGATCCGGCGGGGTCAGCATCGCCCAGTCCGGGCCGGTGTGGAGCGACCAGCCCTCCGGCGCCGGCTCCGACACGGCGGGGTAGTCGTCCGGCGCCGCGCTGTCCGCGTCGTCCCGGTCGAAGAACGGCGTGCCGGGCGGGCAGTGCGCAAGATGCCGAAGTATGTCCATGATCAACCGCCTTGGGAGCAGGGAGGGAGCGCGGTCACCGGGCGGCCGTCGCCGTGGAGGAGGGGTCCCGTCGTCTACGGGGATGGCGCACGGGGAGGGCCGGGCCGCCCCGCGTCAGCGCCAGAACGGTGCGAGGTAGCGGAGGTAGAGCCACTCGCCGAGGCTGCGCCGGCCCGCTTCGATCTCGGCGAGTCCGGTGGCTCGCGAGGGCGCCGCGACGGTGCGCAGTTCGATGCCGGTGGCCGGCAGGGCCATCGCGTCCAGCCCGGTGACCGGGGCGAACACGGAGAAGGGCGCGGAGACGTCGGTGGGCCGGGCGGAGAGCACCTCCGCCTCACCCACCTCCTCGTGCAGCACGATCCCGCTGCCCGTCAGGCGGACCTTCGCGCCCGGGGCGACCGCGTCCAGGTCGGCCGCTCCCGTCGCCACGAACACCACCCGGCCGTCGTCGTTCACGAACCCGCCGGTCACCGTGTACGGGAGGGTCACCCCGGCGGCGACGGCCACGACGGCGGCCAGCCCGGCCAGCGAGACGACCGCGATCCGCCACCGGGCGGCCCCGGCGGCGAGCGCCTCGGCGCCCAGACGCAGGGCGCCCGTGCAGCACCGGGTCGCCAGGGCGAGCAGCGCCAGCGACACGACGACCGCGCCGACCAGGCCCATGTTCTCCAGCATCGAGCGCCAGAGCGTGAAGGCGGTGCCCAGGACGTACAGCGGGAAGACCATGCAGGCCAGTCCGAAGAGCGGGGCCCAGGCCAGCTCCGGCACCGTCTTCTCGTACCGCCCGCCGAAAAGCGCCTTCGCGGCCCAGCGGCGGGCGTCGGCCATCGACCGGTCGCGCAGGTGCGAGACGTCCAGGTGGCTCATGAGCGCGAGGTAGCCGTCGAGCTTGATGAACGGGACGGCGTTGAAGAAGCCGGAGAGGAAGCTGGTCACGGTCAGCAGGAGCAGCAGCTCGCGCAGTGTGCCGCTGCCCCCGGCCAGGGCCACGCCCGCCGAGGCGAGACCGGCCGCCGAGCCGATGGCGGCCTGCACGGTGATGCCCGCGAGCGCGATGCGTACCCGCTGGGCGCCGTTCGGCAGCCGCCAGCCGTCCGTGACGTCGCAGAAGAACGCGGGGGTCAGATAGAAGAGCATGACGCCCATCCGGCTGGGCTTGCCGCCGTAGTGGCTCAGCACCGCCCCGTGCGCCATCTCGTGCAGCGCGGTGCCCAGGTAGGTGACGACGACGAGTGCGACCAGCGCCGACACCGGCAGCGGACCGCTCAGCGCGTCGGTGGCGGTGGGCAGTTGGAAGGCGACGCTCAGCAGGCCGCCGGCCACCAGGGCCACCAGCGCCACCGCCCACGCCCGGTGCGCCAGCCGGGCCGTCAGGGGCCTCAGGCGAGTGAGGAGGCGGTCCGGGCGCACCACGGTGTACTGGAAGGTGAGCGGCGGTACGAACGCGAACCGCCGGGTCCGTACGGGCTCGCGCGCCGGGTCCTGGAGCAGCTCCATCTTCTGCGCGCGCAGCAGGCCCTCGCCGACCAGTTCGGCGGTCCAGGGACGGCCCAGGTGCGTCGCGATGTCCTGTGCGGTGTTCGTACCGTCCGCCGAGCGCAGCAGCCGGGCCATCCCGGCGCCGACCCGCAGGTACCGCCCGGCGCCGAACTGCACGATCCACGGGGCGCCTTCGCCCGCCGGTTCGTGCACCAGCACCTCGTCCGCCAGAGCGGGGCGCTCGGGCAGCGGGGGGAGGACGGGCACCACGGGTTCCGGGCGCTTCAGGGCGAGTTTCACGGCAGGTCCCTGCGGACGAAGAGCGTGCGGCCCGCCACGGCGGCGGCGGCGATCCAGGCGGCGAGCACGACGATCGCCCA
This sequence comes from Streptomyces sp. NPDC060198, assembly GCF_042728415.1. Classification (NCBI taxonomy): domain Bacteria; kingdom Bacillati; phylum Actinomycetota; class Actinomycetes; order Kitasatosporales; family Streptomycetaceae; genus Streptomyces; species Streptomyces sp. NPDC060198. Next base: position 20,369 of record NZ_JBHWZJ010000039.1, read on the forward strand.
GGGGGTGGAGAGCAGCCCCGCGGTGGAGCTGTCCTGGTAGACCGCTGCCATCGCCTCGTCGATGGTGAACCTGCCGACTTCGGGGACCAGTCGTTGGAGCCCGCCGCTGACCAGCCAGGTGCTCAGCAGCATCACGACGACCGCCACCACCTGCTGACGGATGATCAGGCCGAGCAGGCAGCCCCACAGGGCGCCCGCCACGACGACACCCATCACGCCGAGCAGCGTCCAGGTCGCCTCCCGCGTCCACTGCGGCCCGAAGTCCTGACCGGCCAGGAAGACCCACGGGCTGACGGCCGCCAGGATTCCGGCCCCGGCGGCGAACACCGCGCCGGTGGCCGCGGCGACCGTGAGCTTCGCGCCGAGCACCCGAAGACGGCTGCCGCCGAGCAGTGTCGTCCGCATGATCGAGCCGCTGGAGAACTCCCGGGTCACCGCGAGCATGGTGGCGAGCGCGGCGACCAGCTCCACCATGAACCAGCCCTGCACCAGGGAAGCGGTGGTCTGCTCGACGGTGGTGGTGCCCTGCTCCAGCTCGTCGAGCGCCTGGGTGAGGAACCCGGCGTCGGCGAGTACGCAGAGCAGCGCCGCCGCGAGGGCCAGCGCCCACCAGGCCTTGCCGGTCCACACCTTCTGCCATTCGGAGGCGATGAGATCACGCATGGCTGGGCTCCTTGCCTGCGGCGCCGGCGAGTTCGAAGAATCGGTCCTCCAGGCTCACCGATCCGTCCCGGGTGAGATCCGCCGCCGTCCCGCTGTACCGCAGGGTGCGTTGCAGGATGACGATGTCGTCGGCGATCTGCTCGACCTCGGCGAGCAGATGGCTGGAGAGCAGCACGGTCCGGCCTTCGTCGGCGAGGGACCGCAGGAACTCACGCAGCCACCGGATGCCGTCCGGGTCGAGGCCGTTGGCCGGTTCGTCGAGGATGAGGAGTTCGGGGTCGGCGAGCAACGCCGTCGCCAGGGCGTGGCGTTGACGCATGCCGGTGGAGTAGCCGCGCAGCTTGCGGTGCGCGTCGCCCGCCAGGCCCACGCGTTCCAGCACCTCGTCCACCCGCTTGCCGCCCAGCCCCAGCGCACTGGCCCAGACCCGGAGATCGCCCCGGCCGGTGGCTGCGTTGGACGGGCCGATGCCGTCCATGGAGACGCCCACCCGGTGTGCGGCGCGCGGGAGTTCGGCGTACGGCAGGCCGAGGACGGTGGCGCGTCCGGCGGTGGGCCGGGCGAGGCCCAGCAGCATGCGCAGGGTCGTCGTCTTGCCTGCCCCGTTGCGTCCGAGGAGGCCCACGACCCTGCCGGACGCGACCCGGAAGGACACGTCCTCGACGGCGGTCAGCTCGCCGTACCGCTTGGTGAGGCCCTCGACCTCGACTACGTCGGTCATGGTCAGGCCCTCCCCCGGGCACGGAGGTAGAGGCCGAAGCAGGCGATCGTCAGCAGCTCGACGCCCACGCAGACCAGCAGGGCGACGGTCCGCGTACGGCCGCCGGTGAGTGCCGAGACGATGCCGGGGGCGGCCATGAAGACGACGAGCCAGCAGCCCGCGAGGGCCCACGGAAAGCCGCGGGAAGCAGCCTGGGACATGGAGGGAACTCTCCTTCGGTCGTGCGGGTCCTGCGCTTCGGATCAAAGGGGGCCGCCCGTCGGCGCGACGCCGTCGGGGTGCGGTGCGGTCCGGCGTGTGCGGGAGGGCCGCCGCGGCGGGCGCGGAGTCGTCCGGCGCGTACGGGGCATACTCGGTGATACGGGAACGGTGCGCCGCCGCGCCGGGGGGTCGCCCGGGCACGGCGGCGCGGCGAGTACCGCACGTAGCATCTGGCCGGGGCCCTGTTCCGGATGCACTAGGCCTGCATCCGGAACAGGGACACCCGTGGCGTGCCGGACCGGTCAGGTCGCGACGACGACCGAGGTGATGACCAGCGAGGCGTAGGTGGTGCTGACGGCCGCCGAGACTCCGAAGCTGACCAGGAAGCTGTTCCACCAGTCGGGGGCGTCCATGCCCTCCAGCTCCTCCATGTCCAGTTCCTGCATGGCCAGTTCGAGAGCCGAGTTGTTGTTCTCCTGCATAGCTTTCACCTCATTCTGTGTGTGTGTCGCGTGGGTCGTGCGGGTTGCCGCTCAACGGGTCGGCGCCCCGGGCGGGGCCTGACCCGGGAGTGGATCAGGTGGCGAGCGTGATCAGCGAGACGTAGGAAACGACCGCGCCCGCGCTGAGACCGCCGACGAAGCTGAGGACGTCGCTCCAGCCGAAGGGCGCGTCGAGCGCCTCCAGCTCCTGCATGTCCAGCTCGTGCGCCTCCAGCTCCTGAAGAGCCAGCTCCAGAGGGGCCTTGGTGTCCGTGTTCTGCATGGGTTCTCCTCCTTCCGGGATGTTGCTTCCGGTGGTGCGTCCGCCGGCGGGTGCCGGCGGAAGTCTGTGGGTGAGCGGTCTCCACCGCGGGTGCCGCCCGGGGACGGGGGCTCACCGCGGGGGCCGGCTCAGGACGGGACGGGCGTGCGTACCGCCTCCGTCAGGGCGGCGCGGACGTCGGGCAGGGCGAGCGCGCCGAGGGTCGGCAGCCCGTCGCCCCAGGCCCGCATGGTGGCGCGGGCCACCTCCGCGGTCCGCTCGGGCGTCGCACGGAGCTCCCGGGCGATGGACCAGTCGTCCAGCAGGGCGGTGATGCCCACGACGGGGTCCTCGGGCGTCGGCACCGACCGCCCCTCCGCGACCGCCCGCCAGAGCCGGGCGAGCCGGGACGCGGAACCCCAGCGGGTGTCGCCGTCCGCGATCCGCCGCCACAGGGGCGGCAACAGGGCGGCGGCGGCCGTCATCTTGCGGACCCCGAGAGCGGTGGAGAGCTCGTTGGCGAGGTACCAGCCCTTGCAGGCGGCGGGTTCCCGGCCCAGGTTGAGCCACTGCTGATGGCTCAGCCCGCTCAGTTTGGCGATCTCCAGGCGCAGGGTGTCGTCGGCTTCGCTCCCGGTCGCCCGCGCTGCCGCCACCCGGTCGCCGAGGCCCACGAGGAGCCCCAGCAGCGTCCGCGCGAAGGCGTCCTCCACCGGGAGTTCCCGCAGGTCGCCGGCGTACATCCCGGAGAGCCGGAAGAGGACCTCCAGCACCCCTTCGGCGAGGAGTGCGGGGGGAAGGGTCCGGGTGGCGGCCGGATCGTAGACCGCCACCTCGGGCTGGAGCCCGTTGCCCAGCACCAGCCGCTTCCCGGTGGGTGTGGCCAGGCAGACCGCGCCGCTCAGCTCGCTGCCCGTGCCCACCGTCGTCGGTACGCAGACGAGCGGCAGGCACGGGACGGACCCCGCCGACAGCAGGATGAGCCCGCTGCGGTGCCGGACCGCGAGCCGGTCGCGCACGTCCGGGTCGGAGTGCAGCAGGACGGCGAGTTTCGCCTGGTCGAGGAGGGAGCCGCCGCCCACCGCGACCACCAGGTCACTGTCGGCCAGCCGTCCGGCGAGCTCCTGGACGCTGTCCAGGTCGCCGGGTCCGGTGAGAACGGCCGACTCGGTGTCCCAGCCCGCCCAGACCGCCCGCTCCCGCACCCGGGTCACCGCCTCGCCCCCGGCGACGGCCGAGTCCGCGAGGACGGTGAGGCGCCGGCCCTCGTGCTGGGGCAGCCACTTGGACAGACCGTCCAGGCCGTACGCCACCCGGGTCATCGGGTGCCTGCTGAGGCTCCAGACCACCTCCATCAGACCGCCCCAGTCCCCGCGCCGACCGCCGCCGCGTCCGTCGGGGGAGCCGCCGTGTGCGCGTCGATACCGGCCCGGACGCGGCGCAGGAGTTCGTCGAGGTCCTCGTCCGTGTAGGTCAGCGCGGGCAGGATCTGCACCCCGGAGACGCTGGGGTGGACCAGGGCGCCGGCCCGCCGGATCGCCGCGACCAGTGCGGGGACCTCTCCCTGCGGCAGCGGTACGTCGTCGCCGCCGGGCCCGCCGGCGGAGAGCCGGATCGAGCGGAAGCAGCCCGCTCCGGTGGTCGCGCTCACCCGGGGGTGACCGGCGACCAGTGCGTCCAGCGCGGTGTCCAGCCGTGCCGAGAGGCGGCGGGCCGAGGCGACCGCGTCCAGCCGGCGCATCTCGGCGAGGGTGGCGGAGATCGCCGCGCAGGTCACCGGGGTGCCCGCCTGGGTCTCCCCGTGGACGAGCACGTCGCCGGAGGCGTCGAAGGGTTCGGCCACCGCACCGGACACCAGGACCGCGGCCGCCGCGCTCGTCCCGTTGGTCAGCCCCTTCGACGTGATCAGCACGTCCGGGGGAGCGGGCCACCGCTGGGAGGCGAACAGGCTTCCGGTGCGCCCGAATCCGGTGGCCACCTCGTCGGCGACCAGCAGGAACCCGTGCTTCTCGCGGAGCTCCAGCAGGGTCTCGACGTAAGCGGGGGTCAGCGCCACCGCGCCCGTGCCGAGCACCGGCTCGACCACCACGGCGGCGATCTGCGAGCCCTGCCGGGCGGCCAGCGTACGGATCTCCTCCGGGGCGTTCGGCGACACGTGCCGGATCAGCCGCTGGTCGACCCCGTACACCGGCTGCCCCAGATTCTCGCCGGTGAGCGCGAACCCGCCGAAGGTCAGCCCGTGGTAGCTGTCGCGGAGCCCCACCACCAGCTTGCGCTGTCCCTGGCCGCGCAGTGCGTGGTGGTGCCGCGCGAGCTTCATCACCAGGTCGTTGGCGGCGCCGCCGGAGGTGGAGAAGATCACCCGCGCGTAACTGTCCTCGCCGGCCGCCTCCACCAACTCCCTCGCCGCGCGCCGGGCGTAGACGTTCTCGTAGCGGAAGACCGAGAGGTAGGAGGCGTCCCGCAGCGCGGCGGCGCAGGCCTCTGCGACCGCCTCGTTGCCGTAGCCGAGGTTCGCGTTCCACAGTCCGCTGGTGCCGCAGAGGAGTTCGCGGCCGTCCAGGAAGCGGACCCGCACCCCGTGCGCGGAGACCGTGCAGAGCTCGTCGTCGCCGTGCAGCGCGGGGGCCTGGAGGGAGGGCCAGAGTTCGCTTGCCATCACACGGCCTCCGCTTCCAGCAGGACGTCACGGTGTCTGGGACCGCTCGCGGGGAGGGTGTGCCGGGCGGTGATCCGCAGCCCGGCGTCCGCGAGTTCACGCTCCAGCGCGAGGGCCGGCAGGACCCGGATCGACGTGGTGAGCACCTCGATCCGGTCGGCAGCCCGGGCCTCCGCCGCGGGCGGCAGGATCGTGACGCGCCGGGCGGGGGCGCCCTCGGGCCAGTGCTCGATCATCCGGTACCGCCGGCCACTGGCTCCCTGGCCCTCGATGTCGAGGTCGGTGGCGAGGGCGGACCCGTCCTCCGGCTCCACCATGTCCACGGTGGAGAACAGGAACTTCCCCCCGGGGGCGAGATGGGCACGCACGGCCGCGAACAGCCCGGCCCGGCCCTCGTCGTCGAGCAGCGACACCGAGGTGGTGCCGAGCACCACCAGCCCGAAGGCGCGGCCCAGGTCGAAGGCGGCCATGTCGCCCTGTACGGGGACGCAGCGCGCCCGCACGCCCGCCGGAGCCGCCGCGAGGCGCTCCCGCAACAGGTCCAGCATCTCGGCCTTGAGCTCCAGCGCCGTCACCTCGCGGCCCAGCGCGAGCAGCGGCATGGTCAACCTGCCCGACCCCGAAGCGAGTTCCAGTACCGGGCCGGTCATCGCCCGCGCCACCCGCAGCACTTCGCGGATCTCGCTGGTGTCGGCCGCCGCGAGGTCGTGGTAGACGGGGGCGCCGACCGCGTCGTAGAGGTCGTGCAGCACCACCCGGTCGCCGTACTCGGCCAGCACCTCGCCGGCAAGTCCGGTCGGATGTACCGGAGTCGTCGCTGTCGTGGTCACGCGCCGGTCACCTCCGCCGGGGCGGCGTCGGAAGCCGCCCCGGGGAGCAGCGGGACGCCCCGCTCGGTGAAGAAGGCAAGCACCGCCGTCACGGCGGCCTCGGTCAGCGGGGCCGGTGCGTCCCCTCCCGCCTCGGCGCGTGCGTGCTCCAGCGCCGAGGCGGGGGAACCGTGCACCAGCAGCCGTTCGGCGACCCCGGCCGCGGGGCGGCCGAGCCGGAACGTCCGGTCGTGCCCCGGTACGCGTACGTACGCCGCCTCCGGAGTCCAGGCCAGGAAGGGCGCACGCGGGTCGTCGGCGTCGCGCGGGCCGTCCACCGACTCCAGCGAGGGCACCAGCCGCCCGCCGAACCCGGAGACCCGCACGTCGGTGACCCCGTGCACATGGAGGTCGCGCAGCACGTCCAGTGCGGCCATGTACCGCGCCAGCCAGGGGCGTTCGGCCGTCTGCGCGGCACGTACGCCCTCCGGCACGGCCGTGGTGAGGGAGAGCGGGGCGCCGGTCGCGTCCTCGGCGGTGAGCTCGGCCCACCGGGCGTCCAGCGCGGCGGCCGAGTCGCCCACGGTGCCCAGCCGGGCGCCCTGCGGGGACACCGACACGCCGCCGTCGGCGGCCACCCAGAGCCGGGTGCCCGGCCCGTCGCCGCTCTCGCCGCTGCCCAGTGCGGGAAGGTCCGCGAGCTGGACCGCGGGGCTCACCGCGAAGGCGGCGAACTCCCCCTCCAGCCGGGCCCGGTCGGCGTCCGCCAGGAACGCCTCGAAGTCAGCCTCGCCGGCGACCCGCACGAGGGTGGTGCCCAGCAGGGACATGTACGGGCTGGTGCCGTAGTCCTGTACCTGGAGGAAGAGGGCGCCGCCGATCGAGGCGTCGCCGCCCGGCTCGCTGAGCGAGCCCTCGAAGCCCACCACGACGGCGCCCGACCCGTGGGTGCTCCCGTCGCCCTCTCCGGGCGTTTCGCCCGTGTCCCGCGTACCGCCGGGCTCCGCGAAGTCCGCGTCCCCGCGCGGCACGAGCACCAGGGACCGGGGGCCGACCACGTCCGAGGCGAGCAGAGCCGGCAGGTGCGCGGCGTCCTCCAGGACCACGGTCGCGGTGCCGCCGCCCGGAGTGTCGCCCAGCAGACGGCGTCCGGTGACCCAGGACCGCAGATGCAGACCGGCACGGCCGATCAGAGCCTCATGCACGGGTTTCCCTCCGATCGGCGCCGACCGCCGTAAGAATTTTCCGCAGATCCTCCATGGCGGCCTTCGGGCCATGGAGATTGGCCACACCGGTCAGATTGAGGACGACTTCATCGACCCCGGCGAGGCGGTATTCGTCGAGTTGTTTGGTGACGCTTTCGATATCCCCGTGAATGAACGCACCGGCATCGGCCATGAGTCGTCCCGCCGATTTCGGGTCCATTTTCGAGTAATCGATCCCCGCCTTGCCCAGCATGTCGACGTAATGCGGGGCCACCATGTGCCCGGAATTGCTGGAGAGGACGAGTTCGGACACGTCGCGTCCGGGGCGCTCCAGCGCCACGGGCACCATCGCCGTCACCTTCGGCTCCGGCCGGCCCGCCGTGTCCGCCCCCTCCCGCAGCGCGGGGCGCACCACCGAGTCCAGGTAGGCGGCGGGTGTCAGCCAGGTGATCGCCGCGTCGGCGACCTCACCGGCCAGCCGCGCCATGCCGGGCCGCAGCACCCCGAGCCCGAGCCGGACCTCCGGGGCCATGACCGGTCCCATCTGAGCGCGGCAGCTGTAATACTCGCCGGTCACGTCGACGACGCCGCCGTCGAGCAGTCCGCGCACGATCGTCAGGTACTCCCTGACCGCACCGAGCTGGCTGCGGTACGGCGCCCCGAGCAGGCTCTCCTGGAAGGTCTTGCCGCCGGGGCCGAATCCGGCCAGCACGCTCTCGCCGGTGGCCATCGCCAGGGACTTGACGAGGTGCGCGGCCTCGAAGGGGTGCCGCAGGGGCATCAAGGTGACCCCGAGGCCCGTCGGAACCCGGAATCCCGCACCCGCCACGGCGGAGAAAGTCTGGAAAGGCTCCATCAGGAGGCTCTGTCCCTGCCAGAGTCTCCGGGCCCCCGTCCATTCGACCAGGGCCGCGTAGGGAAGTACCTGTTCGGTGCGTCGCGGCAGAAAAGGAATCAGTACGGAATAGTCCACGTCTTCTCGCCCCCCTTCGTAATGTGCTGGATAGTTTCACGGAGCCGACGGTTCCGGGGAGGGGGTGTTGCTGCAGCTTCATGCACTTCCCCGCTGCAGCAAGCTGCATGTGTTTCCCGGTTGGTTGTGCCGCTGATCCAAGGGGCCGCGAGAGGGCTCGGGCGCGGTCGCCGCCGATCCGCTCCGCGGGCCCGGGCGCCGGGGCGCGGGATGGGGGTCCCGGGGTGGACCCGCGACGGCCGGGTCGGGGAGGGGCACTGGTGCCACGAGGGGCGGTGTCCGCCCTGTCGCGGCATTAGATTGAGCGCCGACAGGCACTCACCCAGGGAGGGCGCGCATGTCGGAGGAAGCCAGTCCGGGCAGCGGGGAGCAGGCCAAGCAGCTGGCCCTGTCCCGGCTGCGGCAGGCGATTCTGCGGGGCGAGATGGTGCCGGCCCAGCGGCTGGTGGAGAACGAACTCGCCGAACGGTTCGGTGTGACACGGGCCAGCATCCGTGCGGCGTTGATCGATCTCGCCGCGGAGGGGCTGGTGGAGCGCATCCGTAACCGAGGGTCCCGGGTGCGCGTGGTGACCGTGGAGGAGGCGGTGGCCATCACCGAGTGCCGCATGGCGCTCGAAGGGCTCTGCGCGGCCAAGGCGGCGGTCCTGGCCACCGCCGCGCAGCGCGAGGAGCTGACCGTCCTGGGCGAGGCGATGGCCAAGGCGGTGGCGGAGGGCGATCCCCTCGCCTACTCCGAGCTGAACCACCAACTGCACACCCACGTAAGGGAGTTCTCGGGCCAACGGACCGCTACGGAGCTCCTGGAGCGCCTCAACGGGCAACTGGTGCGCCATCAGTTCCAGTTGGCCCTGAGACCCGGTCGTCCCCAGCAGTCCCTGAGTGAACACCTGGCCATGATCGAGGCGATCGTGGCCGGGGAACCGCAAGCGGCCGAACGGGCCGTCCGCGCCCATCTCAGCAGTGTGATCGACGTGTTGCGCAACTGACCCGGGCACCCGGCGGGACGGGAGCGCACCGGCGGCCGGGGGAGTCCGGAGGGCGATCTTGGCCGTCGCCCCGCCCGAAGCCGGCCCCGACCCGTCGCCGCGCCCGTCGCCGGCCCCGACCCGTCGCCCCGCCCGAAGCCGGCCCCGGCCCGTCGCCGCGCCCGAAGCCGGCCCCGACCCGTCGCCGCGCCCGTCGCCGGCCCCGACCCGTCGCCCCGCCCGAAGCCGGCCCCGGCCCGTCGCCCCGCCCGGCGAACCGGCTCCGGTCAGGAACGCGTGATCCGGACCCGGTAGTCGCCCTGTCCGTCCTCGCCGAGCACGGACACCCGGATGCCGTTGGCCCGGTCGGTGAAGGTCTCGCCCGGCTGGAACGGCGCGTCGGAGAGTTCGGCGTGCACGTTGGGCCGACGGGTGCAGCCGCCGCTGTCACCGGCGCTGTCCGCGACGGAGACCGGCCCCTGGCCCGTCTCCACGTCCGAGTCGACGTGGTAGATCAGAACCCCCGGACGGCAGACGGCTTCGTCGTTTCCGGCTGCGGTGCGTACCTCGACGACGTACCCGGAGTCCTCGCTCAGCGGTACGACCGCGAGCTTGGTGCCCCCCTCGGTTTCCAGCGGCTCCAGGGTGTGCTCGGTGGTGCCGGACTCCGAGGCGCAGGTGATCTGGCCGTTGTCGAGCCAGCCCAGCTTCCACTTGTGCCAGCCGAGGAAGTCGTTGTTGGCGCCCCAGTCCTCGGACATGATGTCCCAGTGACCGACCGAGCCGCCGCCCTCCGCGGTGTAGAGGTCGGGGAGGCCGAAGACGTGGCCGTTCTCGTGCGGGAGCACCCGGTAGCCGGTCCGGGCGTAGGAGCCCGAGCCGTCGTCCTGGCGGCTGTAGACGAACGAGGTGTTGGCCAGCGGCACGCCGTCGGCGCGCGGTGCCTCCTCGTTGTCGGGGAAGGTCACGGAGAGCACGGTGTCGAGGGCCGAGGGGCCCGCGTTCGGCGTGACCAGCACGTTGACCAGGTCGTACGCGGAGAAGTCCACCCGGGCGTCGGCGGCCTCGACGATGTCCGACACCAGCTGCCGGTAGCCCGGTTCGTACGGCGAGCCGCGCTCTATGCCGTACTCGGCGAACGGCATCGGCATCCGCAGCCAGCCCTTCACCGGCGCCTGCGGCACATAGACCAGCCGGCCGTACGAACTGCGGCGGAACCAGTCGGAGGTCTGCGGGAAGAACTCCGCCATCCGGTCCGCGGCGGTCCCGCTGCCCTGCGCGTCCGGGAAGTCGATCATGAGGTTCAGCGCCCGCACCGTGCCGGTGGAGCGGGCGTATCCCGGCGGCGTCGGCATGCCCTCCGACATCTGTACGCCCAGGGCGGCGGATATCCGGCAGGGGCCGAGCGCGGACTCGTGGCTGAGGGAGGACGGACCGGCCGAGACCTGGTTCGCCTCGGGGAGCGCGGTGCTCGCGGAGGCCAGAGCGGCGATGACCAGCGCGGTCGCCCCCGCGAGGGCGAGCGGGCGGCGACAGCTGCGTATCCCTCGGCGAGGGTGCTGCATGGGGCGCGCCTCCGGGGTACACGGCAGCCGGCCGACCCGGACTGCGCTCTGGCGTCAGCCTCTGTCCGCTCGTCCCGGGCCGCTCGTTGGGTAAGCCGATCGGAGGGTTTTACCGGTCGGGTGAGCGTGTGACGCAGCTCACTTGGCCGGGTGAAATAACCGGGGACCCTTTCCCCGTTTGAACGTGTGTCCCCAGGAAGTGGGGACGCGGTCCCCGGTTCGTCCGGGAGCCGCCCGTACTCGTACACCGGAGAAGGTCCACGCCGTGGAGACCGTCGCTCGAACCGCACCGGAATGCCGGCGCCGTACGTCCCGTCCGCGGGCCGACGCGCTGCGCAACCGCGAGCGGATCGTCACGGCCGCCCGGGAGATGTTCGTCGAACTCGGCCCGGACGTGGCCCTCGACGACGTCGCCCGGAGGGCCGGCGTCGGCAACGCCACGCTCTACCGGAACTTCCCCGACCGGGCCGCACTGACGCACGAGGTCGTCCTCGCGGTGCTGTCCCGGACCGCCGACCGGGCCGAAGAGGCCATGGCCGAGGAGAGCGACCCGTTCGACGCGCTCAGCCGCTTCGTGCACGCGGCCGCCGACGAACGGGTCGGGGCCCTGTGCCCCCTGCTCTCCGGGACGTTCGACAAAGCCCATCCCGAACTGCTCGCCGAACGCCTGCACCTCGAAGGGGCCGTCGAGGAGCTCGTGCGGCGGGCCATGGCCTCCGGGCTGCTGCGTACCGACATCGCGGTCGGTGACCTCATGATCGCCCTGTCCCAGCTCACCCGGCCCCTCCCCGGCATCGCCTGCCTGGAGATCGACCAGTTCGCCCACCGTCATCTGCAGCTCTTCCTCGACGGATTGCGGACCCCGGTCCGCTCCGAACTTCCCGGCTCGGCGGCGACCTTGGAGGACCTGCGGCGGCGCTGACGCCACACGTACCCCCTCGACCGCCCGGCCGGATCCGCTGGTGTCCGAAGTTTTCCCGCTTCCCGACTTTTTCCCCCGTTTCCCTCCGTTCTTTCCCGTATCTTCTTTCGCTTCCCACGGGACCGGCAGCGTCGCCGGTGACCGGGGCCGGGCCGCACGGCCCGCGCACCCGGGGAGCGCGCCCGCTCGCGCGGCGCCGCTCCCACCCGTGCCCGCCCGCCGCACCGGGCGTCCGACCGCCCGCCCCCGCGTCCCGTGGAGCCCGCCCCGACAGCCGTTCCGAAACGATTCGTCTCTTCTCTTCACCTGTGTACGGGTGCGTTCGCGCACGCCCGTCACGTCCCACGCGTGCCTCGCACGAACCCTTCGGGTCCGACGTCCCGCCGGTCCCGCGCATGTCCTTAGGTGGCTATCCCCATGTCAGAAACCCTGTCGAAGAACGTCGGCGTGCCGGCTCCCGACCCCGGGCGCTGGAAGGCGCTCGCCTTCATCGCCCTCGCCCAGCTGATGGTCGTGCTCGACGCGACCATCGTGAACATCGCGCTGCCCAAGGCCCAGGTGGACCTCGGCATCTCCGACGCCAACAAGCAGTGGGTCATCACGGCCTACGCCCTCGCCTTCGGCGGGCTGCTGCTCTTCGGCGGCCGGATCTCCGACCTCTTCGGCCGCAAGCGCACCTTCACCATCGGCCTGATCGGCTTCGCGCTGGCCTCCGCGCTCGGCGGTGCGGCCACCGGCCAGGCGCTGCTGTTCGGCTCCCGCGCCCTCCAGGGCGTCTTCGGCGCCCTGCTCGCGCCCGCGGCCCTCTCGCTGCTCGCCGTGACGTTCACCGACGCCAAGGAACGCGCCAAGGCGTTCGGCATCTTCGGTGCCATCGCCGGTGGTGGCGGCGCGGTCGGCCTGCTGCTCGGCGGCTTCCTCACCGACTCGCTCAACTGGCGCTGGACCTTCTTCGTCAACATCCCGTTCGCGATCATCGCGGCGGTCGGCGCGTACTTCTACATCCGCGAGCCCGCCGGTACGCGTAACCGCTCCTCGCTCGACATCCCGGGCGTGCTGCTCTCCACCCTCGGTCTCGTCTCGCTGGTCTACGGCTTCACCCGCGCCGAGTCGGCCGGCTGGTCGGACGCGCTGACCGTCGGTTCGTTCGTCGCGGCCGTCGTGCTGCTCGGTGCCTTCATCCTGGTCGAGTCGCGCGTCGCGTCCCCGCTGCTGCCGCTCCGGGTACTCGCCGACCGCAACCGCGGTGGCATCTACCTCTCGCTGGGCCTCGCCGTCATCGGCATGTTCGGCCTCTTCCTCTTCCTCACCTACTACCTCCAGGTGGTCAAGGGGTACAGCTCGCTCTCGACCGGCTTCGCCTTCCTGCCGATGGTCGCGGGCATGATCACGGGCTCCACGCAGATCGGTGCCCGCCTGATGACCCGCGTCCCGCCGCGCCTGCTGATGGGGCCGGGCTTCCTGCTCGCCGCGGTCGGCATGCTGCTGCTGACCCGCCTGGAGATCGACACCTCGTACGCCGGTGTCATCCTGCCGGGCATGGTCCTGCTCGGCCTCGGCATGGGCACCGCCTTCATGCCGGCCATGTCCATGGCCACCCACGGCATCGAGCCGCGTGACGCGGGCGTCGCCTCCGCGATGGTCAACACCTCGCAGCAGGTCGGCGGCGCCATCGGCACCGCGCTGCTGAACACCATCGCCGCCAGCGCCACCACCGCGTTCATCACCGACCACGCGGCCACCGCCACCGACCCGAAGCTGCTCCAGCTCCAGGCCATGGTGGACGGCTTCGCCAGCGCCATCTGGTGGGCGGTCGGCATCCTCGTGGTCGCCTCCGCCATCGCCTTCACCCTGATCAACGCCGGCAAGCCCCACATGGGCCCGGTGAGCCAGGGCGGCGGCGCGCGTGACGCCGAAGAGGACGAGTTCAAGATCCCGGTGATCGCGCACTGACGGGCTGACCGTCCGAGGCTCCGGCGTTCGCGCCGGGCCTGTGCCCCGGGTCGCACCCGGTGATCTCCGCCCCGGTCCCGCCGTTCCCACGGC
>NZ_JBHWZJ010000040.1:0-31710 GCF_042728415.1 Streptomyces sp. NPDC060198
CGCGGATCATCCACCTGGTGCTGCCGCCGGTGGTCACCGGCGCGGTCGTCATGCTCATCGGCTTCAACCTCGCCCCGGTGACGGCCGGCACCTACTGGCCCCAGGACCAATGGACCGCGCTGGCCACCATGGCCTTCACCGGATTCGCCCTGGTCGTCCTGCGCGGATTCTGGTCCCGCATCGCGATCTTCCTCGGGCTCGCCTTCGGTTACGTCCTCTCCTGGGTGCTCGACCGGATCTTCGGCCGCATCCACTCCCCGGCGGGCGGTACCGAGTCCGTGGACCACTGGCGCCTCGACCTGTCCGGGGTCGGCGACGCGAGCTGGATCGGCCTGCCGGACTTCCACGCCCCGAGCTTCTCCGGATCGGCGATCCTGGTCGCCCTGCCCGTGGTCATCGCCCTCATCGCGGAGAACGCGGGACACGTCAAGGCCGTCGGCGAGATGACCGGCGACCCGCTGGACGACCAGCTCGGCACGGCGATCATGGCGGACGGCGCGGCGACCATGGTCGCGACCTCGGTGGGCGGTCCCGCCACCACCACGTACGCGGAGAACATCGGGGTGATGGCGGCCACCCGCGTCTACTCCACCGCCGCCTACTGGTGCGCGGCCGGCTTCGCGATCCTCTTCGGGCTCTGCCCCAAGTTCGGCGCCTTCGTCGCGGCGATCCCCGGCGGGGTCCTCGGCGGCATCACCGTCATCCTCTACGGCATGATCGGCCTGCTGGGCGCCCAGATCTGGGTCCGCTCCGGTGTCGACCTGGCCAACCCGCTGCACCTCGTGCCGGTGGCGGCCGGGGTCATCATCGGTATCGGCGGCGTCAGCCTGACCTTCACGGACAACTTCGAGCTGAGCGGCATCGCGCTGGGGACCCTGGTCGTGGTCCTCGGCTACCACGCCCTGCGAGCCCTGGCGCCCGCCCACATGACCGGCGAACCGCCCCTGCACGAGCCGGAGAACCCGGGGTACGACCGGGGGTGAGCCCCGGGCCGGAGTCCGAAGCGTCACCCTCATCCCCACCATGACGGTTTCGCGGGCGATCCACCGCTTCCGCTCAGCGGCCGGCGGACATCGGGACCCGCTTCGCCTGGCTCGCCCGAGGAAGGCGCCGGGGCGGAGGCCGGAACGCCTGCGGGGCCGCCCGTCGCGGGCGATGATGGGCCCCCACCACGACAGAACGGCGGACGGCGGAGTCATGACCGGGAAGAGCGGATCACCGGCGACCGGGCGGTCCACGCCCGCGATCGGCATGGACCGGGCGCAGATCCTCGCCCGCCGTTTCGCTGCCCACGGCCTGGACCGATCCGCCGGCACCCCGGACCTCGGCGAACTGGGTGTGCTCGGGGTGCAGGACACCCCGGCAGGATCGGCGCGGCTCGCACTGGCCGCGCGCGGGGTTCCGCCCGACGGGCTGGAACGGGTCTGGACGTTCCGGGGCGCCCCGCATCTGCACCGGGCGGACGCGCTGCCCGCGCTGGCCGCCGCGCTCTGGCCGCTGGACGACGCCGACGCTGAGGCCCGCATCCGTACGACGGTCATCAAGGAGGGCGCGAAGCTCGGGCTGCACGCCTTCCGGACCACCGCCGAGGCGGTCCGGACCGCCGTGACGGGGCCGAAGCCCAAAGGAGTGGTCAGCGGGGAGGTGAGCGCGCTGGTGGACCCCTCGCTCACCTTCGACTGCGCCACCTGCGGGTCGCGGCACATCTCCGGCCTCCTCTTCCAGCAGGCCGGGCTCTTCGGCGCGGTGCGCGTCACCTCCGGGGGCGGTACGACGCTCTCCCCGCTGGAGCCCGGGTTCGCGCTCCCGGAGGCCGCGCACGGTACCGACGCCCTGGTCCGCGCCTACCTGCACCTGCACGGTCCGGCCGGCCCGGCCGAGGTGGCGAAATACCTGGGTGTGCGCACCCCGGTCGTCCGGGCGGTCTGGCCCGAAGGTCTGGTGGAGGTCGAGGTGACCGGTGCGGGGGGCGGGGGGCGTACCGCCTGGCTGGCCGGTCCCGACACCGGTCCGCCCGAGCCCGGACCGGGCGCGACGGTACGGCTGCTGCCACCGGGCGACCCGTTCCTCCAGGGCCGCGACCGGGAACTCCTCGTCCCCGACGAGGCCCGCCGCAAGGAGATCTGGCGGGCGATCGGCGGGGCGGGCGTGCTCCTGGTCGGCGCCGAGCCCGCAGGGACCTGGCGGGCGAAGGCGGCGGGACGCGCGGTCACGATCACCGTCGCGCCGTTCGCCCCGCTCACCGCCGCGGTGCGCCGGGCCCTGGAGGAGGAGGCCGGCGTGGTGGCCGCCGCACGGGGCGCCGACGAGGCCCGCCTGCACCTGGTCTGACGTTCCGGCCACCCCGGCGGCCCCTCGGTCAGCCCTCCGAAGGACTCTTCGCCACCACGCCACCCGGTACGGGCACCGAGTCGGCGACCTTGCGCTCGGCTCCCCGCAGCACACCGGCCCCGAGCACCAGGCCGAAGGCGAGCACCGTCACCAGGCCGAACGACACGACCAGCGAGGTCGCCTCCGCGAGCGAACCGATCGCGGAGGGGGCGACCAGCCCCGAGGTGTAGGTGATGGTGGCGACACCGGCGATGGCCTGGCTCGGGTTCGGACCGCTGCGCCCGGCCGCCGCGAAGGCCAGCGGGACGACGACCGCCACCCCGAGGCCGATCAGCCCGAAGCCGCACAGGACGCCCACCACGCCGGGGGAGAGGACCACCAGGACCCCGCCCGCCGTGGCGAGCACGCCACCCGCCCGGACCGACCTGACCGCACCGAAGCGGTCCACGATGCGGTCACCGGCGAGCCGCGCCACCGTCATCATCAGCGCGAAGGCCGTGGTGGAGGCCGCTGCGAGACCTGCGGAGGAGTCGATGACGTCCCGCAGATAGACGGCCGACCAGTCCATGCTCGCGCCCTCGGCGAAGACGGCGCAGAAACCGATCGCGCCGATCACCAGCGCCGACTTGGGCGGGAGGGTGAAGCGCGGCGGCGGCTCCTCGTCCGCCTCGCTGCGCAGATCCAGTACGCCCTGGCAGGCGAGGAGGCCGAGCGCGGTCAGGGTCAGCGCGGCCAGGAGGTGGTGGAGGCGCGCGTCGGCGCCGATGTGGGCCGCCACCGTGCCCGCCGCCGAGCCGATCAGCGCACCGGCGCTCCACATGCCGTGCAGGCCGGACATGATCGACCGGTCGAGGCGGTTCTCGACCTCCACGCCGAGCGCGTTCATCGCCACGTCGGACATGCCGGCCGAGGCGCCGTAGACGAAGAGGCCCGCGCAGAGCGTCAGCAGGTTGGGGGCCAGCGAGGGCAGGACCAGCGCCAGCGTCCACAGCGCGAGCAGCCCGCGCAGCGCGTTCCGGGCGCCGAACCGGTGGCTGATCCGGCCGGCCAGCGGCATCGCGAGCGAGGCGCCGATCGCCGGGAAGGCCAGGGCGAGGCCCAACTGCCCGGCGCTGACCCCGGAGTGCTCCTGGATCCAGGGGACCCGGGTGGCGAAGCTGCCGGTGACGGCGCCGTGCACGGTGAACACCGCGGCGATCGCGTATCTGGCGCGTTTCACCTGCGCGGTGCCGAAGACGGTGGCGGTCGAGTCCGATGACATTGCGAGGTTCCCTCCCCATTGACGCCCGCAGAGCGGCCGGTGCTCCTGTCCCCAGGATCGGGTCGTAAACTATCAGGAACCTTGCCTGATAAAAAGCCCGCGTCCGAGTGCACGACGGTGATCTGGAAGGATTCCCGCATGCCCGCCTCACCGAGCACCGCCCGGGCCATCAACGACCGGCTCGCCCTGCGTCTCCTCCAGCAGGACGGCCCCTTGACGGCCACCCAGCTCAAAACGTCGACCGGGCTCTCCCGCCCGACCGTCGCCGACCTGGTCGAACGGCTGCAGGAGGCCGGTCTCATCGAGGTCGTCGGCGAAGCCGGCGCCGAACGCCGGGGCCCGAACGCCCGGTTGTACGGAATCGTCGCGGACCGCGCCCACCTCGCGGCGCTCGACGTCCGTACCGGCAGCGTCTCCGTGATCGTCGCCGACCTCCTCGGCCGGACGCTCGCCGAAGCCAGCGTGCCGATCGGCAGCGACACCGGCACCGCGCCCGCCGTCGAGCGGGCGGTCGCCCTGCTGGAACGCACCGCCCGCGAGGCGGGCGACGCCCCGCTGCACAGCGTCGGCGTCGGAGCCCCCGGGCTGATCGACCCCGCCACCGGCGAGCTCCGCGTCACCATCGGACTGCCCGCCTGGCACCGGGAGTTGGTGACCTCTCTCCAGCGGCGGCTGCCCGCACGGGTCCTCGTGGAGAACGAGACCAACCTCGCCGCCGTCGCCGAACACCGCGTCGGAGCCGCCCGCGACCGGCCGACCTTCGCCCTCTTCTGGCTCGGCCACGCCATCGGCGCCGCCCTCATGCTCGACGGGACCCTGCGCCGGGGCGCCTCCGGCGGCGCGGGGGAGATCGGCTTCATGCCCGTACCCGGTGCGGTCGGCGCTCTCTCGGCCGACACCTGCGAAGGCGGCTTCCACTCGCTCGTCGGCTCCGAGGCCATCTGTGCCCTCGCCGCCGCCCACGGCATGGAGCCCCCGCGGACCCGCCCCGACGGGGACGGCGGGGAACCCCGGTGCGCGGTCTCCGGCCCCGAGCAGGGGTACGCCGCCGCCGCGTACGTCCAAGGCGCCCTCGCCGGAGCGACGGGCGGCGAGGCGTTTCTCGGCGACCTCGCCCAGCGGATCGCCCTCGGCGCCGCCTCCGTCGTCTCGGTCCTGGACCCCGGTTGCCTGGTGCTCGCCGGAGAGGTGGGCCACGCCGGGGGGACCGGACTGGCGGCCCTGGTCGAGGAGCGGCTCACCCTGCTGTCGCCGCTGCGCACCGAGGTCCGGGCGGGCGAACTGGGCGGCACCGCGATCCTGCGCGGCGCGCTCTTCACCGCCCGGGAAGCGGCCCAGGACGCGCTCTTCGCCCCGGCGGCCCCCTGAACGGCGCGGGGCCGGTCCACTCCCCGCAGGCCCGGCGCCCCGTCACGGAACGTGTGTTGTGAGCCAGCGCACAGCTACCCCCCTGCTGGCCGGTAGCAACTCGTGGCAGACTGTTGGGGTACCAGCAGCAGCGCACTCCGGGGTCGGTGTAATTCCGAACCGGCGGTTATAGTCCGCGACCCGTCCGCATCCAGCGGCCGGTTGACCAGGTGAGATTCCTGGACCGACGGTGAAAGTCCGGATGGGAGGCAGTGCGCGGCGGGCCGTCATGGGTACGCCGCCGTGGGCGGACGCGTGTTCCGGAGAGTTCCGGGCCGGCGTGTCCGGTTTTCTCGCGGTCCAGGCGCCGACCCCTGTGCGTTCCGCTTCCTCTGTCGTCATCGACAGGCCCCGGAGTCCGTGCCCGAAGAGGCAGGAGGACCCGGTGGCAACCGCAGCCGACATCACCGCCATGCGCCGAGCGATCGAACTCGCCGCACGCGGACTCGGCTCCACCAGCCCCAACCCGGTCGTCGGATGCGTGATCACCGACGCCGCCGGAGCGCCGGCCGGTGAAGGCTTCCACCAGCGGGCCGGCGGACCGCACGCCGAGATCCACGCCCTGCGCGAAGCGGGGAGCCGGGCCCGCGGCGGCACCGCGTACGTGACCCTCGAACCGTGCAACCACACCGGACGCACCGGCCCCTGCGCGCAGGCGCTCATCGCGGCCGGCGTCACCCGCGTCGTCCACGCGGTCGGCGACCCGAACCCGCAGGCCACCGGTGGAGCCGAAACCCTGCGCGCCGCCGGGGTCCACGTCGAGAGCGGGCTCCTCGCCGCCGAGGCCGAGGCCGGCAACACCGCCTGGCTCACCTCGGTGCGCCGAAGCCGCCCGTACGTCCTCTGGAAGTACGCCGCCACCCTCGACGGCCGGATCGCCGCGGCCGACGGCACCAGCCGCTGGATCACCTCGCCCGAGTCCCGCGCCGACGTGCACCGGCTGCGCGCCGAGGCCGACGCCGTGATCGTCGGCTCCGGCACCGCCCGCACCGACGACCCGCAACTCGGGGCCCGGGGCATCGAGGGGGCCACTCAGCCGCTGCGCGTCGTCGTGGACACCAAGGCCACCGCCGTACGCCCCGGCGCCCGGGTCCTCGACGCCACCGCGCCGACCCTGGTCGCGGTCGCCGAGGACGCCGACGCCCGTCACCTGCCCGAGGAGAAGGTGCTCCGGCTGCCCCGCTCCGCCACCGGCACCGGCCTGGACGTCACCGCCCTCCTCGCGGCCCTCCACGAGCGGTCCGTGCGCTCCGTACTCCTCGAAGGCGGCCCCACCCTGGCAGGTGCCTTCGTCGCCGCCGGGGCCGTCGACCGGGTCGTCGGCTACCTCGCTCCGGTCCTCCTCGGCTCCGGCCCCGCCGCGCTCGGCGACGCCGGAATCTCCACGATCGCCCGGGCGTTGCGGCTCGATGTGACCGAGACCGCGCACATCGGCCCCGATCTCCGCATCACCGCCGTCCCCACCACCGCTGCCGCCAACTCCACCGCTCGGAAGGGAAACTAGTGTTCACCGGAATTGTCGAAGAACTGGGTGAGGTCACCGCCGTCGAGGTACTCGACGACGCCTCCCGCTTCCGGCTGCGCGGCCCCGTCGTCACCGAGGGCGCCAAGCACGGCGATTCGATCGCCGTCAACGGGGTCTGCCTGACGGTCGTGGAGACCGGCGAGAACGAGTTCACCGCCGACGTCATGGCCGAGACGCTGAAGCGCTCCAGCCTCGGAGCCCTCACCGCCGGCTCCCGGGTCAACCTGGAGCGCCCGATGGCGCTCGGCGGCCGGCTCGGCGGCCACATCGTGCAGGGGCACGTGGACGGCACCGGACACATCGTCTCCCGCACCCCCTCGGAGAACTGGGAGATCGTCGAGGTCTCGCTGCCCGCCGAACTGACCCGGTACGTGGTGGAGAAGGGCTCCATCACCGTCGACGGAGTGAGCCTCACCGTCGTCGACGCGGGCCCCGACCACTTCACCATCAGCCTCATCCCCACCACCCTCGCGCTGACCACGCTCGGCCTCAAGCAGCCCGGCGACCCGGTCAACCTGGAGGTGGACGTCATCGCCAAGTACGTCGAGCGACTGCTCGGCGACCGCACCGCCGACCCGAGCGACACCTACCTCCGCAACCCGAGCGACACCGACGAGGAGAGCGCGAAGTGAACGTCGCCGACTGGCTCAACTCCGAGGCGTTCACCGTCCTCGACCAGCACATCAAGTGGTCGGACATGATCGGCAACACGATCGGTCTGGCAGCCCTGGCCCTCGGCTGGAAGCGGTCCGTGCTGACCTGGCCCGCCCAGCTCCTGTCCGGCGCGATCCTGCTCTTCGCGTTCGCCTCCGCCCACCTGTCCGGCAGCGCGGGCAAGCAGGTCGTGGTCATCGTCGTCTCGCTGCTCGGCTGGTACTCCTGGACGCGCGGCAAGCAGCAGGCGCAGGACGGCTCCATAGCCGTACGGTTCGCCACCTGGCGCGAGCGCGGTGTACTGCTCGCGGGCGCGGTCGTCGGCACCCTCGCCGTCGGCGGCCTGTTCACCGCCTTCCCCGAGCTGTCCTGGGACCCGTGGCCCGACGCGTACGTCTTCGTCGGCACCATCGTCGCGATGTACGCCCAGGCGCGCGGCATGGTCGAGTTCTGGTTCGCCTGGCTGCTGGTCGACCTGGTCGGCGTCCCGCTGAACTTCGCCAACGGCTTCGCCTTCTCCGGATTCGTCTACGTCATCTACGGCGCCCTGGTCCTGTGGGGCATGCGCGACTGGTGGCTGCGTACCCGCACCCCCGGTCTGGAAGGAGCCACGGCATGACCGCCCAGCCCGCCACCCCCACGCCCCACGACCGCGAACTCGCGCTCGACCCCGTCGAGCAGGCGATCCGGGACATCGCCGCAGGCCGCCCCGTGGTGGTCGTCGACGACGAGAACCGCGAGAACGAGGGCGATCTCGTCGTCGCCGCCGAGAAGGCCACGCCCGAAATCATCGCGTTCATGATGAGCGAGTGCCGCGGCCTGATCTGCGCCCCCATGGAGGCCGATGAACTGGAGCGGCTCGAACTCCCGCAGATGGTCGAGCACAACACCGAGTCGATGAAGACCGCCTTCACCGTCTCGGTGGACGCCTCCGCCGCGTACGGCGTCACCACCGGCATCTCCGCCGCCGACCGGGCCACCACCCTGCGGATGCTCGCGGGCGGCACGGCCGGCCCCGGTGACTTCGTCCGGCCCGGCCACGTCTTCCCGCTGCGCGCCCGCGCCGGCGGTGTGCTCGTCCGCAACGGCCACACCGAGGCCGCCGTCGACCTCGCCCGGCTCGCCGGGCTGCGCCCGGTCGGTGCGATCGTCGAGATCGCGGGCGAGGACGGCGTCATGCTGCGACTGCCCGAACTCGTCCCGTTCGCGCGCAAGCACGGCCTCACGATCATCTCCATCGAGGACCTGATCGCCTACCGCCGCAGCGCCGAACCGACCGTCCGGCGCGAGGCGGAGGTACGGCTGCCGACCGCCTTCGGCGACTTCACCGCGTACGGCTACCGCTCCGTGACCGACGGCGTCGAACACGTCGCCCTGGTGCACGGGGACATCGGCGACGGCGAGGACGTCCTCGTCCGTATCCACTCCGAATGCCTGACCGGCGACATCTTCCAGTCCCAGCGCTGCGACTGCGGCCCCCAGCTGCAGGCCTCCATGGAGCGGGTGACCGGAGAGGGCCGGGGTGTCGTCGTCTACCTCCGCGGCCACGAGGGCCGGGGCATCGGCCTGCTCCAGAAGCTGCGCGCGTACGAACTCCAGGAGCGCGGCTCCGACACCCTCGACGCCAACCTGGAGCTCGGCCTGCCCGCCGACGCCCGCGACTACGCCGCCGGCGCCCGGATACTGCGGGACCTCGGGGTGCACAGCCTCCGGCTGATGACCAACAACCCCGACAAGACCGCCGCCGTCGTCCGGCACGGCCTCGTCGTCAACGGGCGCGAGCCGATGCCCGTGCAGGCCGGCGAGCACAACCTGCGGTACCTGCGCACCAAGCGCGACCGGATGGGGCACGACCTGCCGTGGCTCGACGGTGTACCCGCCTCGACCTGCGGAAACCAGTAACCCGTCGGATCCCGTCAGACCCGACCGACAGACCCGAAAAGAACGGTAGGAGAGAACATGAGCGGCAAGGGCGCACCCGAACTGTCCGTGAGCAACTGCGAGGACCTCCGTGTGGCGGTCGTCGCCGCGCAGTGGCACGACAAGGTCATGGACGGACTCGTCGACGGCGCCCTGCGCGCGCTCGGCGAACTCGGCATCCAGGAACCCACCCTGCTCCGCGTCCCGGGCAGCTTCGAACTGCCGGTCGTCGCCAAGGTCCTCGCCGGACGCGGCTACGACGCGGTCGTCGCCCTCGGCGTGATCATCCGCGGCGGCACCCCGCACTTCGAGTACGTCTCCCAGGGCGTCACCGCCGGACTCACCCAGGTCACCGTCGACACCGGCGTCCCCGTCGGATTCGGCGTCCTCACCTGCGACACCGAGGAGCAGGCGCTGGACCGGGCCGGCCTGGAAGGATCCTCCGAGGACAAGGGCCACGAAGCGGTCACCGCCGCCGTCGCCACCGCCACCACGCTGCGCACCATCAGCGAACCCTGGCGCTGAGGGCGGGCGGCGACCCCGTATTCTAAGGACCATCATGGCCAACAAAACCTTCGAAGAACTCTTCGCCGAGCTGACGCTCAAGGCCGCGGACGGCGACCCCTCCACCTCGCGCACCGCCGAACTGGTGGGCAAGGGGGTCCATGCCATCGGCAAGAAGGTCGTCGAGGAGGCCGCCGAGGTCTGGATGGCCGCCGAGTACGAGGGCAAGGAAGCCGCAGCCGAGGAGATCTCGCAGCTGCTCTACCACGTCCAGGTGATGATGGTCGCTCGCGGGATCTCCCTCGACGACGTCTACTCCCACCTCTGAGCGGCACCTCCTCCGCACCACTGCCGAAGACCCGCACGTCCGCACGCTCCTCCGTACAAAGGAAACCCGAGCTCATGCTGCGCATCGCCATCCCCAACAAGGGTTCACTCTCCGGGCCTGCGATGGCGATGCTCCATGAGGCCGGATACCAGCAGCGCAAGGAGTCGAAGGAGCTCGTCCTCGTCGACCCCGTCAACCAGGTCGAGTTCTTCTACCTGCGTCCCCGGGACATCGCGATCTACGTGAGCTCCGGCCGTCTCGACATCGGCATCACCGGCCGCGACCTGCTGCTCGACTCCGGGGCCGACGCCGAGGAGATCCTCCAGCTCGGCTTCGCCCGCTCGACCTTCCGGTACGCCACCAAGCCCGGTACCGCCGAGGGTCCGAAGGACTTCGACGGCATGACGATCGCCACCTCCTACGAGGGCATCGTCGCCAAGCACCTCGCCGACAACGGCGTCAGCGCCTCCGTCGTCCACCTCGACGGCGCGGTCGAGACCGCCATCGAACTCGGGGTCGCCCAGATCATCGCCGACGTGGTCGAGACCGGCACCAGCCTGCGCAACGCCGGGCTGGAGGTGATCGGCGAGCCGATCATGAAGTCCGAGGCCGTCGTCATCCGCCGCACCGGCGCCGACGCCGACGAACCCAAGGTCCAGCAGTTCCTCCGCCGTCTCCAGGGCGTCCTGGTCGCCCGGACGTACGTGATGATGGACTACGACTGCCGCGTCGAGCACCTGGAGCGCGCGGTCGCCCTCACCCCGGGCCTGGAGTCGCCGACCGTCTCCCCGCTGCACCACGAGGGCTGGGTCGCCGTCCGCTCCATGGTCGCCTCCCGCGAGGCGCAGCGGATCATGGACGACCTGTACGAGCTCGGCGCCCGCGCCATCCTCACCACGGCGATCCACGCCTGCCGGCTCTGACGGGACCGCACCAGCACCCAGTAGAGGACCGAATAACCTGATGTCCGCCCCCGCACCCCGGACCGAAGCACCCGTTCTCCCGGTGACGTTCCGGCCGGGACTCACCCGGCTGGTCCTGCTCACCATCGCGCTGGCGCTCTTCGCCGTCATCACCGCCGTGGCGCTGATGCTGGAGAGCCTCGGTCCGGGGGACCGGGTCACCTTCATCCTCTGCGCGGCGCTCTTCGCCGGGGTGCTGGTCCTGCTCGCCCGGCCGAAGATCGTCGCCGACGAGGACGGGGTGACTGTCGTCAACGTCACCCGGACCCGCCGGCTCGCCTGGGAGCAGATCCTCCAGGTCAACCTGAGGGTCGGCGATCCCTGGCTCTTCCTCGGCCTCAGCGACGGCACCAGCCTGCCCGCTCTCGGCATCCAGCCCGGTCTCTCCAAGCAGAGGGCCGTACGGGACGCCGGAGAGCTGCGCCGACTCGTCGCGGCACGCGCCGAGGGCACCGAAGCCGGCTGACGGCTTCCGGCCCGACCGGAATCCGGGCCCGCGCGCACGGGCGGGCACGGGGGCGCCCGGCCGATGGCCGTGAGCCCCTGCCCGGACACACCGATTCTTGACTACTCTGGGGTTCGGCGGCGCCGAAGTGGCGCCCCGCCCCGCCCAGACGGTCCGCAGACCGGCGGGGCTTTTCCTGCGACCCGAGGAGTGACTCCTTCCAGCAATGGACGGATCGTCCGGTAGTACCTGCGCCGCCCCTTCCCCGGAGGCGGCGGCATGACCACCCCCCTGCTGCTGCTCATCGCGGCATTCCTTCTCATCCTGGCCAACGGCTTCTTCGTGGCGGCCGAATTCGGCCTCGTCACCGTCGAGAAGCCCGAGGCCGAACGCGCGGCCGAAGAAGGCGACCGGCGCGCGCGCACCGTCGTCGACGCGCTGCGCGAACTCTCCTTCCAGCTGTCCGGCACCCAGCTCGGCATCACCATCACCTCGCTGGTCGTCGGCATGCTCGCCGAACCCGCGCTCGCCGAACTCTTCACCGGCCCCCTGACCGCCACCGGCCTGCCCGCCGGGGCCGTGCCCACCATCAGCGTGGTGACCGGCATGCTGCTCGCCTCCGCCGTGCAGATGGTCATCGGCGAGCTGGTGCCCAAGAACTGGGCCGTCTCCAAGCCCCTTCAGGTCGCCCGGTTCGTCGCCGGCCCCCAGCACCGCTTCACCACCGCTCTCCGCCCGGTGATCACGGCGCTGAACACGCTCGCCAACCGGCTGGTCCGGCTGCTGGGCGTCGAGCCCACCGACGAACTCGCCTCCGCCCGCACCCCGGGCGAGCTGGTCTCGCTGGCCAGGCACTCCGCGGAGGCCGGCACCCTGGAACAGGACACCGCCGATCTCTTCGTGCGGACCCTCTCGCTCGGCGGTCTCACCGCCCAGCACGTCATGACCCCCCGGGTCCGTGTCAGCGCGCTCCAGTCGTCCGCCACCGCGGCCGACGTCCTCAACCTGACCCGCGCCACCGGCCTCTCCCGCTTCCCGGTCTACCGGGAACGCATCGACGAAGTCGTCGGCATGGTCCACCTCAAGGACGCCCTCGCGGTCCCGGCCGCCGAGCGGCAGCGCACCCCGGCCGGGCGGATCGCCGTCCCGCCGCTGCTGGTCCCCGAGTCCCTGCCCGTCGAACAACTGCTCCAGCGGCTCCGCAACGAGCAGCCGATAGCCGTCGTCGTCGACGAGTACGGCGGCACCGCCGGAGTCGTCACGCTGGAGGACATCATCGAGGAACTCGTCGGCGAAGTCCGCGACGAGCACGACGCCGAAGGCGCCGACCGGCCCGAGCTGGTCTCCGTCACCGGCGAGGACGGCCGTCCCGCCTGGGACGCGGACGGCAGCTGCCGAGTCCTGAGTCTCGGCCGGATAGGCCTCGACGTACCCGACGGACCGTACGAGACCGTCGCCGGACTCGTCGCCGACCTCCTCGGGCGCATCCCCGCCCCCGGTGACCGCACCCAACTGCCCGGCTGGCGGATCTCCGTCCGCCAGGTCGGCCACTACCGGGCCGAGCAGGTCCGCTTCGTCCGCACCGCGGACGTGTCCGGACAGCCGGGCGGCACGGGCCGTCCGGAAGACGCCCTGGACGGCGACCGCCCCACGGCCCCGCGCCGGACCTTGCAGGAGGCCTCCCGATGAGCCTGGTCCAGCTGTTCTTCGCCGGACTCCTCGTCCTCGCGAACGGCTTCTTCGTCGGCGCCGAGTTCGCACTCGTCTCGGTCCGCCGCAGCCAGGTCGAACCGCTCGCCGCGAGCGGATCGGCCCGCGCCCGTCAGGTGCTGTACGGCCTGGAGAACCTCCCGCAGATGATGGCCGCCGCACAGTTCGGCATCACCGTCTGCTCGCTCACCCTGGGCGCCGTCGCCGAACCGACCGTCGCCCACCTCCTGGAACCCGTCTTCCACGCGGCCCACGTGCCCGAAGGGTTCGTCCACCCGCTCGGCTACGCCCTCGCCCTCATCTTCGTGGTCGTCCTCCACCTCGTCATCGGTGAGATGGTCCCCAAGAACCTGGCGATGGCCGCCCCGGAGAAGACGGCCCTCTGGCTCAGCCCCGCCCTGGTGGGCTTCGCCCGGATCTGCCGCCCGGTCACCGCGGCGCTCGGCGCCTGCGCCAAGCTCGTGCTGAAGCTCTTCCGGGTCGAACCCAAGGACGAGGTCGAAGCCGTCTTCACCAGCGAGCAGCTGAACCGGCTGGTGGAGGACTCCGGCCAGGCCGGGCTCCTGGAGCCCGAAGCGCAGGAACGCCTGGAGGACGCCCTCGAACTCGGCAGCAGGCCCGTCACCGACGTGCTCCTGGAGAACGGTTCGCTGGTGACGGTCGACCCGTCCGTCACCCCGCGCCGGGTCGAGGAACTCACCGTACGCACCGGGTTCTCACGCTTCCCGGTCCGCGCCGAGCGCGGCGGCCCGTTCATGGGCTACCTGCACGTCAAGGACGTCCTCGACCTGGAGGACGGCGAGCGTGCCGTGCCCCAGCACGTCTGGCGCCCGATGGCGACCGTACGGGCCGAACTCCCGCTGGACGACGCCCTCACCGTGATGCGCCGGGCCGCGACCCACCTGGCGCAGGTCGCCGACGCCCAGGGCAAGGTCCTCGGACTCGTCGCCCTGGAGGACGTACTGGAAATGCTGGTCGGCGAGGTCCGCGACCCCGCCCACCGCGTCTCGGTGCCGCGCCGGACGGTCGACGCACCCCCGGAGCACCACGCGCAGGAGCCGAAGGCCATGGCCGACATCGGCTGAGGACGGCTCTTCCGTCACGTACGGGCCCGTCCGGCGACCACCGCCGGGCGGGCCCGTACGCGTAGCCCGGCCCCTACGCGGGTCCCCGCCCCTACGCTCCGGGTGCCTCGGTCTGGCCGCGGCCCACCGGGCCCCGGCCGGAGAGCACCTCGCCGTACGCCTGCATCAGGTCCGGCAGCCGCAGCGTCGCCAGGTCGGCACGCCCCGGCGGGGTGGCGTATCCGGAGAGCCGCAGGTCGCGGTAGGCGCAGCTCTTCTCGTACAGGGTGCGCAGGAAGCGGCCGTTGCCCAGCTCGTCGATCCACCCCTGGTCGACCACGTGACCGCTGATGCTGCGCAGTTCGTCCAGGGCCTCCTCGTCCCATAGGTCGCCGTTGGCGGCGGCCAGCACCCCGCCGATCGCGGTGAGTTCGAGCGGACGGTAGCTCGGGAAGTCGACCCGGCTGGTGAAACGCGAGGAGAGTCCCGGGTTGGTGGCCAGCAGCCGGTCCATGCCCTCCGGATAGCCGGCGAGGATGACCACCAGATGGTCCCGGTTGTCTTCCGCCCGCTTCAGCAGGACCTGGAGCGCCTCGTCGCCGTAGGCGTCGCCCTTGCTGTAACCGGAGTTGGCGAGGCTGTACGCCTCGTCGACGAAGAGCACCCCGCCCAGCGCCGAGTCGATCAGCTCATTCGCCTTGACGGCGGTCTGGCCGAGGAACTCACCCACCAGATCCGAGCGTTGGGCCTCCACCAGGTGATCGCCGCCGAGGAGGCCCAGGGCGTAGAAGACCCGGCCCAGGATGCGGGCGACCGTCGTCTTCCCGGTGCCCGAGGGACCGGAGAACACGAAGTGCCGCTTGGGCGGCTGGACGGGAAGCCCCTGTTCGGCCCGGAGCCGCGCCATGTTCAGCTGCGCGGAGAGCGCGTTGACCTGTCGCTTGACCGGGTCGAGCCCGACCATCCGCTCCAGCTCGGAAAGCGCCTCGGCCAGCAGCGCGGGATCGCTCGGACCGGCGGGCAGCACCGGACGCCCCGCACGGCCCGACCCGGCCCGCTTGACGCGCGCGCCCTCCGGGGCGGTCGTAACCACCGGGGCGACAGGTCCGAGCGGATCGCCGCCCAGCCACGGATCGCGGCCGTCCACCAGATCCGTACCGAGCAGCGCGTCACCGTCCGGCTGCGACCCGGCGCCCGCCTCGTCCGCGCCGTAGCCGCTCAGGGCGGCCGTCGCGAGCCCGCCGGGATCGTCGAACCCGTCGTGATCGGTGATGGCCGCGAGCCTGGCCGAGGTGTCCATGAACGAAGGGTCCACCCGGTGCACCGCACGGTAGAGAGGCAGCGCCGCGGCGCTCCGCCCCGTCCCCTCGTGCGCCCGCGCCAGCCAGTACCGCAGCTCCTTGCGCTGTGGCTGCTCGCTGCGACAGCGCATCAGCGCCGCGGAGAGCAGGGGTTCGGCCTGCCCGTACATCTCCAGCCGGACCCGGGCCATTCCGCCGAAGAGCCGCGCCTCGATCCCGAGCAGCGGGTCGTCGACGAGCCGTTCGGTGTACCGGACCAACTGCTCCCAGTCCTTGGCGAGATAGGCCCGGCACGCGTGCAGGAACCGCACCTGCGCGTCGGTGTCCACCGGCGGGAGCCCGGCCAACGCGCGGTCCAGTTCCGGAACATGGCGGCCGTCCAGCCAGTGCGAGGCGTGCGCCAGCAGCAGATCGCGCGGCGATTCCAGTACCGGCTGCACCCACCAGCCGAGCCAGTACCAGGAGTTGAGCGTGCGTTTGTGCCGGGTACGCTGCTCGCCGAAGCGGTCGCGGTGCCGGTACATGCTCAGCAGCGCGGTGGTGGTGTCGATCCGCAGTGCGTGGAGGCCCAGCCAGGCGTCCGCCATGCCGGGATCCAGCCGCACCGCGGTCCGGAACTCCTCCTCGGCGTGCGGATACGCGCCCATGGTGTAGGCGTCCACGCCCCGCAGCCAGGCCAGTTCGGCAGGGGCGTGCGCGCCCTGCGTGCCGATGTCCATCAGGTCCCCCACACGACTGTGCCCCAGGATGTCCCGCCCGCACAGCATGCCCACGGATGCGTTCCGAATCACCGTTTCGCGGGCGGTAATTGACCGGGCCTTCAAGCGTCGCACCCATGCCGGAAAACCACCGGAACGGTGTCACTCGTGACGGACGGTGAAGGGGAGGGGTCGTGTGGTGTGCGCGGAGAGGGGCTACGGGCAGAACGAAGCCCCCGATCACGGGGGAACAACCGGGGGCTTCGCGTCCTGGATGGGCTCCGAAAAGCCGCACATTGAGAACGTAAGACCTGTAAGCCCCGCCGGTCAAGCCGAGTTGGAACATGCACCTGGCGATTTCCAGTGGCTCAACCGGATGACCTGCCGCCTTCACCCTCCGTGATGTCGCGCCCCGTCGGCCCAGTCGCGTGAGGGCCCGTCAGCCACTCGTAACCATCGGACAACTGGCGTACCAGCGAATCCGCGTACGGCCGGGAGGGGTCCTCGGCGAAGTGTTCGTCCTCCGCGACCGTCCAGCCGTCCCAGAAACCCGACAGCGCCGGCCCGTCCCGCCGCCGGCCCCGCTCCCAGGAGACCTCGCGGTCCAGCTCCATCCACCACAGCGCCGCCGATCGGGGCCGCAGGAAACGGCGTCCGGCCCCCACCCCCTCGACCAGCACCACCGGTGCGGGGTCCAGAGTCCGCTCCGGCCCGAAGCGCCGGGCGGTCCAGTCGTACGGGGTGTAGCGCGCCCGCTCCCCGCGCGACAGCGGCAGCAGCACCTGTTCGTGGAGCCGGACCGTCCAGGCGAACAGTTCCTCGTGGGTGGCCAGATCGTCCAGCCGGAGCACCGGGGCGCCGCCCAGGGCGGCGGCGAGCCGGGTCGCCAGGGTGCTCTTCCCCGAGCCCGCGTGCCCGTCGATCGCCACGAGACGCACAGGGCCGAGGGAGGGGGAGAGGGAGAGGAGGCCGCGGGCACGTCCGGCCAGATCGTTCATGGCTCCAGGGTACGGCCCGCGCCCCGGGCCCTCCCGGCCCGCCGCAGGTCACGGGCGTACCGGCCTCTCCCGGTCCGCCGCGGACCACGGGCCTACCGGCGACCCGAGCGGGGCGGTAGCGGTCATGGGGCGTGCCAGTGGAACAGTCCAATGTTGCTCCGTCCGCGCGGGGTGAAGCACTGGCCCGGGGAGGCCGGGAACCGCGATAGTTGGCCCACTGATCGACGTCGAACACGCACGCCGTACCCGCGCTCCGTACCCGCCGTACACCCTCGTCCGCCAACGACTCGGGAGCCCCCCATGACCGCCGGACCGCACAACCCCGTGACCGGACCGCCCACCTCCGTGACCGGACCGCCCACCTCCGTGACCGGACCGCCCACCTCCGTGACCGGACCGCACAATCGCAGGGCCGTTCTCGCCGCCCTCGCGGCCGTCGCCGTCGCTTCCGCCGCCTCCGCGGTGACCTCCACCGGACCCGCCTCCGCCGCCCCCACCCCTTCGCGCCGCCCAACGGTCCCCTCCAAGGCCCCGGACACCGCTGTGGACAACCACTTCTGGACGACGTACACCGATTGGCGCTCCGGCTCCGCCGCCGGAACGCGGGCGCTCGCCGGCCGCAGGCCCGGTCTGGTCATCGCCGTTCCCGCCGGAACCGCCGATTACACCGACCCGCACACCGGAACGACCGCCGGGTGGGAGTACGCCACCTGGACCTCCCCTGCCCACCGCAGCGCCGTACCGGCCACCGAGGTCATCGCCTCATGGAACGCCGACACCCCGGCCGGCACCTGGATCCAGATCGAACTGCTGGGCAGCTACTCGGACGGCACCGACACCCCCTGGTACGTGATGGGGCGCTGGGCCGCGGGCGACCAGGACATCCGCCGCACCTCGGTGGACGACCAGAGCGACGGGAAGAGCTCCATCTGGACCGACACCTTCTCGGTCGACGACGCGGCGAGCGGCCTGCGCCTGACGCACTACCGGCTCCGCCTCACCCTGCACCGCAAGCCCGGTACCCGCCTCACCCCGACGGTGTGGCGCGTCGGCGCGATGGCCTCCGACGTCCCGGACCGCTTCACCGTTCCCGCGAGCACCCCCGGCGAGGGTCGGGGCCACGAACTCGCGGTGCCGCGCTACTCGCAGAACGTCCACGCGGGGCAGTACCCCGAGTACGACAACGGTGGCGAGGCGTGGTGCAGCCCCACCTCCTCGCAGATGATCATCGAGTACTGGGGCCGCAAGCCCACGGCCGAACAGCTCGCCTGGGTCAAGCCCGGCCTCCCCGACCCCCAGGTCTGTCACGCCGCGCGCTACACCTTCGACCACCAGTACGAAGGCTGCGGCAACTGGCCCTTCAACGCCGCCTACGCCGCCACCTACCGGGACATGTCCTCCACCGTGACCCGGCTCGGCTCCCTCACCGATGTGGAGACCCTCGTCCGGGCCGGCATCCCGGTCATCACCTCACAGTCCTTTCTCAAGGAGGAGCTGACGGGGGCCGGTTACGGCACCTCGGGCCACCTGATGACGGTGATCGGCTTCACCGAGGACGGCGACGTCATCGCCAACGACCCCGCATCCAAGGACGACGACGCGGTGCGCCGCGTCTACGCGCGCACGGAGTGGGAGCAGATCTGGCTGCGGACCAAGCGGTACGACGCGAGCGGCAACGTGCGCAGCGGCACGGGCGGGGTCTGCTACCTCTACTGGCCGACCGCACCGACCGCGGCGCAGCACCGGGTGCTGAGGTCGCTCGGACTGGTGTGAGTGTGTGCGGCCCAACGGCTGCTTCGACGGTGCGACGACGCAACAGAAGGTCGGCACGACTACGTGACGGCATGACTACATGACGGCATGACGGCATGACGGCATGACGTCAGCGTTCGCCTGTCCTGCGTGAGACGGCCGTACTGGTCCACCGTCACCTTGACCGTGCGGTGCCCGAGCCATCGGGACACCTCGTGGAGGGAGACACCACTCGTCAAGGTGATGGTGGCCCTGAGGGCCGGAGATCGCGTGGATTGCAGTCGGGGAGTCCACGTCGGTTGATCGCGTGGTCCGGTAGTTTTCGGACCAGGTCCGCCGCTCGCGCGGAGAGGACCCGCGCGCGAAGCCCTTCGGGAGGGCCATCGGCGGCTCACCTCCGCTCGCGCGGAGAGGACCTCTCGGCCACGATCGCCCACATGGTCAACGGCGGCTCACCTCCGCTCGCGCGGAGAGGACGGCGTGTCCCTCATCGCCCGAGACCCCGTGATCGGCTCACCTCCGCTCGCGCGGAGAGGACGTGCTCGGGGATGGTCGGGTCCTCCGGCGCGGCGGCTCACCTCCGCTCGCGCGGAGAGGACGTGATGGCGTCCCGCTGAAGCTCCGGGCTGATCGGCTCACCTCCGCTCGCGCGGAGAGGACTCCTGCCGGGGAGGCGATCGCCCACTCAGGGTTGGCTCACCTCCGCTCGCGCGGAGAGGACTACACGCCGTTGTCGAGACCGTTCGCCGCTTCCGGCTCACCTCCGCTCGCGCGGAGAGGACTTGGTGCTGTCGCGCCAGTACTCGAAGACGCGCGGCTCACCTCCGCTCGCGCGGAGAGGACAACCCGCCGGCCGCAGCACCGGCCGCGGCGAACGGCTCACCTCCGCTCGCGCGGAGAGGACCGAGATCGGGTTCGTGGCCCGCACCGACAAGGCGGCTCACCTCCGCTCGCGCGGAGAGGACGCGTGGTGAGCGGTGCGTTCCCCGCTGATTTACGGCTCACCTCCGCTCGCGCGGAGAGGACCGAGTGGACACCCACGCACCCGGCGGTGTCCTCGGCTCACCTCCGCTCGCGCGGAGAGGACTCGAAGAGGGCTTCGGACTGTGCGGGGATCTTCGGCTCACCTCCGCTCGCGCGGAGAGGACCGAATGCGGGACAGGTCTACCAAGGCTTGATGCGGCTCACCTCCGCTCGCGCGGAGAGGACATTGTTGATGGTGAGCTGACCGATGGCGACCGCGGCTCACCTCCGCTCGCGCGGAGAGGACCCTTTTTGACCTGCGACGTTAGAGGGGGTTTGCCATTTCTTGACTTTCCCTGCGGAAGGCGATGAGGGTGAGCCCGTCGAAGTCGACGGGTTCGCGGCGGCGGGTGCCCGCGGTCCTGAGGGTGAAGCCTTGTTCGTTGTCGGCGGGGTGGGCGAGGACGGCGATGCCGTCTTGGGTGCTGGCGGCGACGGCGGCCCAGAGTTCGTCGCGGACTTTGGCGGAGACGGTGCCGACGTAGAGCTCGGGGGTGACTTCGAGGAGCCAGCGGGTGAGGGCGCCGCGCAGGTGGTCGGGGACGGCGGTGGCCGAGATGACGATCATCGAGGACATGGGGTGCCCTGTCCTCCGAATGGGCGGATCATGCCGATTTCCCGTGGTTGATGCCTGCGGGGACGGAGCCGACGACGGGGTCCCACAGGTCGACGAGCTGTTCCTCGGGGTCGGGGCATTCGTAGGTGTGGGTGGGGTCGAGGAGTTGCTGGATGTCGGTGACGATGCGGGGGAGGAGCTGGAAGAGGCGTAGTTCGTGGCGGAAGGAGCGGCGTGCTTCGGCTTCGGGGTTGGTGGAGGCGTGCAGGGAGAAGGCGAGGGGGATGGTGAGTTCGGCCTTGTAGAGGTCGGCGATGTCGTAGACGAAGGCCTGTTGGTTGCCGTTGTGGACGAAGCCGAGGGCGGGGGAGCAGCCGAGGGCGGTGATGGCGGCGTGGACGATGCCGTAGAGGCAGGTGTTGGCGGAGGAGAGGGCGAGGTTGACGGGGTCCTGGGTGTCCCAGGAGTCGGGGTCGTAGGAGCGGCGGAAGCGGCCGATCTTGTACTGACGGGCGAGGAGTTGGTAGAGGGTCTTGACGCGTTGGCCTTCCATGCCGCGGAGTTTGTCGAGGTTGGTGCCCTCGGTCGCGGTGCCGTCGCCGAAGCGGAGTTCGTACATGGCCTGGGCGATGGCGAGGCGGCGGGTGTCGTCGGTCCAGGCGCGGGTCTGGCGTTCGAGCCAGAGGGTGGTGAGGGATTCGGGGACGGCCGCGGAGTAGCAGCGGACCCCTCCTGATCCGGTCGTGACGACGGTGGTGCCGTTGCGGGCGAAGGTGGCCAGGGCGCGTGCGGTGATGGAGGTGCCGGGGCCGAGCAGCACGCAGGACAGGGCGGCGGTGGGGAGGTAGACGGTGTCGGTGCCGTGCTGCTCGCTGGTGACTTCCGCGCAGACTCCGGTGTCGTCCTGGTGGATGCGGACGATGTCGAGGTAGAGGAAGGACAGGGAGTCGGCGACCCGGGGGAGCATCGCGACGGTGGGGGCGGCGAGTTTGCGCCGGGCGTTGGCCCCCGTGAGTGGCTTGGAGGCGGGGCGTGGGGTCACTGGGGCTGCCTCGCGGGGGCGATGCTGAGGAGACCGCAGCCGTAGGACTTGCCGCGCCCGATGCCGCTCAGGATCGCGGCCTTGAGGAGGTCGGTATCGATGATGGCGGCGGTGCCGTCGAACTGGATACGGGCGTGTCGGATGCGCTGCGGTGTGCCTGCGACGGGGCGGCGTTCGCCCTGGACGGTGTCCAGGGGCTGGGCGTGGTGGGTGAGAGGCTTGAGGCCGCTCTGGTCGGCTTGGCGCAGCCACCATTCGTCGGCTGCCGTGCCGGTGAGGGGGACGACGGGCGGGAGGTTGTAGAGGGCGCGGGTGGTGGCGCCGGGTTTACGGACGGGGCTGGCCGCGCACCGGTAGCGGACGGTGAGCCCGGGGCGGATCGCGTCGATCAGCGCGTCGAGGGGGCGGGTGACGGCGGTGCCGTAACCGTCCGGGAGACGGTCGGTTTCGGGCTCGTGGGTGGACTGGAGGAGCAGGTGCGTCCCGGTGGGGGTGTCCTCGGTGCGGAAGAGGACGCCGAACCGGGCGCGGGGGTCGGGGCCGGCGTCGGAGGGGAAGAGGCTCATGACGCGGCGGTGCATGCCGACGGGGTCGCCGAGATCGCGCCGGGCGTCGGCGGAGCGGGTGTCAGGGACGAGGCGGGTGAGCCAAAGCGTCATCGCCGGCTCCCTTCAGGAGTGTGGAGCCGGGTCTCGCGGTAATGCCCCAGGGCGTCGAGCTGCCGTGCGCCGAATCCGGCGAACTGGGAGTGCGGCAGAAGCAGGGTGCGCCGGTAGAGCGGCCGGGCGCGGTAGCCGCGGCGGCTGGGGTGGTAGCTGAGGGGTTGGTCGTTGAGCTCGCTGGAGGGGCGGGTGCCGTCCTCATGGGTGGTGCTGACCATGTGGGCCGGGGCGGGCAGGTGGGTCAGGGGGCGGTCGGCGAGGAACTCCACCGCTGCACCGTCCTCATCCTGTTGCTGGTTCCGGTTCCGGTTCCGGTTCCGGTTGCGGGTGGGGCGGGCGGCGAGCGGCAGGTGAATGAGGTGGTGCAGGGTGTCGTCGCTCTGCCCGACGAGTACAGGGCCCTCGGGCGGGCAGGAACGGCGGCCGAGGTGCAGGGACCATCGGGGGGTGCGCAGGGCCTGCGCGCACCGTTCGAGGAGCGCATGGTCCTCGGCGGTGGCCCGGGGGATGGTGAGGGCGACGGTGAACGCGGCGTCCGCCAGGTAGTAGCGGTGGGTGAGGAGCGTGCCGGTGTCACCGGGGCGCTTCTTGCCCTCGGCGGTGGTCACCGTCTCCTTCCCGGACAGGCCCCCGCCCACGGTGTGCAGATCGCGCAGCAGCACCCCGGGCCGGTCCGTGCGCACCGTCAGGTTCAGCGTGGTGAGGTCGTCGATGGGCTGGTCGCGGTGGCGTCCGAAGGCGGAGGCGAGCATGCCGATGACACCGGAGCGGGTGGGGAAGGCGGCGGTGTCGCGTTCGTTGAAGTGGGAGTGCAGTCCCCAGGACTGCAGGGGCCCAGTCAGACGGAGCAACAGGCCGGGCTCCGGGTCGGGAAGCGGAGCAGTGGTCACGCCGCATCCCCCGCGGGTGCGGTCAGCGCGCTGTCGAGGGCGGCGTCGATGAGGGTGTCGAAGCCGGTGTGGTGGGTGCCGAGCGCTTCGAGGTCCTTGGCGTCGACGCCGGCCCAGCCTGAGGTGAGGATGCCGCTGGTGCCGATGAGCCGGTTCGCGGCTTCGGCGTAGTCGGACAGGGTGGCGCGGGAGGGGGCGGAGAAGCCGCCCCGCCCGGCCGCGACGACGGGGCTTTCGAACGCGGCGGCGTAGGACAGCGGTCGGTCGGTGCGTACGGAGAGGTGGACGAGGTCGGGGATGGTGTGGGGTGCGGTGGAGTTCTTCTTCGCCTGGGGCAGGGAGAGGATGAACGCGCTGAGGAACGCGGCGGTGAGTTCTCGGAGTTCGGTGGGGTTGTCGCCGATGTTGCGGGCGAGGTCGCGCAGGTCGATGGTGGCGTACCGGTAGAAGGTGCCGGCGCTGAACTCGGTGTGGCCCATGTGGCCGCTACCCGTCTGGTCGCCCCAGGCCGAGGTGACGTCGTCGACGGCGGAGAAGTAGTCGAGTTCGACATCGGTCTCGTGCGTGGTCAGCGCGTGGGCGACCTGGACGGCGCCGTCGACCCCGGCGTTGTCGACCTCGGCGAGCATGCGGCCGAAGAGGTTGATCACCCCGTTGCGGGAACGCAGGACCGCCTCGACCTTGTCGGTGGGCAGGACGCTCTTGTCGGCGGGCTTCTTGATGTCCTTCGCCGCTTCCAGCACCTCGCGGTACTCCTCGGCCAGGTCGGCGAGTTCGGCCACCGCGGTCTGGGGGACGTACACCATCGCGTTGGTCAGGACCTTGTTCGGAACGGTCTGCTTCGGGTCCTTGGGGTCTTTGGCGAGTTCGAACTTGATGCTGCTGGCCGCCGCCGCGTGCGCCCCCGCCCTCTCCGCGAGCGGCTCCGGCCAACCCCGGCTCTCGCTGAGGAGGCGGGTGACGCGCTCGCCGATCCGGCGGGTACGCAGCGCGGCCTTGCCGATGCGGGCCTCGAACTCGCCCCGGGTGGCCCGCTTCCAGGACTGGCTGCTGACCCGGGTGCGCAGCACGTTCCCGTACTGGACCGTCTTGACGGAGTTCGTGTCGTCCCGGTTCAGGTTGGCGAACGGGATGCTCTGGACGATGTGGATGTCGATGAAGCGGGCGGGGTTGAGCATGGCGGGGCAACTCCTTCGTGCGGGTGTGTGTGCGGTCGGCTCGGCCGAGGTCAGGCGGAGGCGGGGGCGGCGGGCGAGTCTGCTGCGAGTTCCTTCTCGTCCGCTTCGTCGGCCTGCCGCGCGGCGTCCTTGGCCCGCAGCCGGTAGAAGTCCTGGAGCCAGGTGCGCGAGATCCGCCCCGAGTTCCTGCGCCAATGGGAGAGGTCGTCGAGGAGCTGCGCCCAGTCGACGTCGACGTCCAGCGAGCGCAGGTAGCCGATGGAGGCGGGCAGGTGCCGGTGCAGGCCGTTGACGCTCTGGCGGGTGAGAAGGTTGAGGCGGCTCTCCGCCGTCTCCGCCCGCATCTCCTTCTCCCGGCCCGGTCCCTCGGCGACCGCGGTCGCGAACGCCGTGCCAAGACTGACCCGACGCCGCCGCTCGTTCTTGGCGGGCATCCGCTCGCCGTCGGCGTGTACCGGGTTGTCGTCCGTACTCTCCGGGTCCGGTGCGGCCAGTGCGCCGCGCGGTTGGGAGGCAATCATCGCGGCGACCGCGTAGTACGCCCGCTCCACGTCTGCCGAGCGTCCCTCCGGCAGCCAGGGCGCGATCAGGCGGTGCATCCGCCGCACCGAGTCGAGATCCTTCCGCAGCCCGCTGCGCAGGGCGCTGCGGGCCCCGGGGTCGTCCCGGCTGATCTGGGCGACCCAGTCGGTGAAGGCACGCGGGTTGTGCGCCCGCGCTGTGCTCTTCTGCTGCGGGATGCTGCTGTCGGCCGTTTCCGGTGGATCGGCGACGTGCTGTGCGGGGGGTGGGGGAGTGGTGGTCATGCGGATGGCTCCTTGAGCTTCGTCCGGGGGCCGGGCACGGCCGCCGGCTTTTTCGGGGTGCCGCCGTAGAGGTCGATGCGGGCCTCCGAGACGGCCTTCGCGCCGCGCAGGGTACGAGTGACGGGCCGGGTCACCGCGTCGTACGCCTCCTCGGCCAGGCGCAGGAACGCCCGGCGGGTCGCCGTCGGATCGAAACCCCCGTCCGCGATCTCGCCGGTGCGGTCCAGGAGGCGGAAGCGCGCCCAGAACTCCGCCTCGGCGCGCGGCCAGTACCGTGCACCGGCCTCCGCCCCCCATGCCGCACCGTCGGCCTTGGCGTCCTTGACGTACGCGGCCCAGGCGCGCTTGACCGCCCGGTCGAGACGGCGCCCGTACAGCTCGCCGAACTGGCGCAGGCGGCCGACGGCGGGGACGGTGCGGGGGTCGTTGTCCTCGGCGTATCCGAGGACGGCCGGGGTGCTCGCGTCGACG
The DNA here is from genome assembly GCF_042728415.1 of Streptomyces sp. NPDC060198. Classification (NCBI taxonomy): domain Bacteria; kingdom Bacillati; phylum Actinomycetota; class Actinomycetes; order Kitasatosporales; family Streptomycetaceae; genus Streptomyces; species Streptomyces sp. NPDC060198. The sequence continues at coordinate 25,489 of NZ_JBHWZJ010000040.1, forward strand.
AACTGCGTGTCCTTGGCCTGTCCCTCTTGGTCGAAGCCGAGCGCCCGGACCCGCAGGTCCTCCGAGACCTCGACCGCCGAACGGAACACCCGTGGCTGCTGCGGGTACGCACTGCCGGCCGGCGGATGCTGGAGCAGCAGCGCGTCCAGGTCCCGCCACAGCGCCCGCCCCGCATCGGCCGGGCGCGGGTAGCGGTTGCCCTGCTGGCTGGTCTGCCAGATCAGGTAGTCGTCCTCGCGCGGCAACCGCTCACCCCGGTACGCCCAGGTGATGAACGCGTCCCGCACGTGGGTGCCGTCCTCGTCCGGCAGCAGGAGCAGCGCGTGCTGCGAGCGGCCGGTGTGCCGCGAACGCGGCCCCCGCGACTCCCTCACCGGACGGTCCGGGTCCGGCAGGTCGTCCTGCTCCCACGGGCACAGATCCTCCGCGCCGTTCACGGTGTCCTCCGGCGGTACGAGCCCGGCGAGCAGGGTCTCGAAGAGCGAGGTGCCCTCGGGGTGGTAGGACAGGGCGGTCCGCAGCGGACCGGCGGTGGCGCTCGCGGTCTTCAACCCGTTCACCTCGCGGGACGAACAGCGCCCGGACGGCCCGTAGTAGTGCCACACCAGCAGGCTGAGGAACGCTTCGGGCGCCGTCGGAAGTTCAGGAGCGGTGTCGGTGTCGTGCCGGAACCAGGAGTGGTTGTTGCCCGAGGGACGGGTGACGATGAGCTTGTTCACCCCGGCGGTGTTCGATGTGTCGCACTGCTCCGCCAGACGGGGATCCTGCATCCACGGGCGCCCGCCCGGTGCGAACAGGAAGAACCGGTCCCGGAACTCCTCGAAGTACGCGTCGATCCCGTCGGGAGGGAGCCGCCCGGAGTCGAGAACGTCCAGGCGGCGTTCGTCCCAGTCGCCGTCGGCGCCCTGTTCGCTCAGGTCGGCGACACGCGCGGTGAGCGCGTAGAGGATGCGCAGCAGCGCGGCGTGTGCGGGAGCGTCCGGGACGGCGAGGGACTCGATGTCGTGGCTGTGCAGCAGGAGTTCACGTAACCCCACAAGATCCCGGAGGCCGGCCGTGGCACTGGTCGTGCTGCCGGGTTTCCAGCGTACGGGCACGCAGGGTCGGTGGATCAGGTCGAACGTGCCGGTCGGCATGGAGGTGTCCTGTCGTCATTCAGGCGGCGCTGGAGGGAAGGCCGGTGGAGACCCTCCGCTTGCGCGACGACAGCGGGCTGTCGTCAACGCGTCGAGGGAGAACCGCACTTGAAAAGTAGCGGAAGTGTGAGGGGTGGGTGATCAGAACGTGAAGATCACTCGGCTTCGAGGCCGACCTCGGATATCGAGAGGACGAAACGTCCGTGGCGGCAGGCCCATGTCCCGTCCCCGGCAGGGCTCATGCGCAGCACAACGAGGTCGCGGAGCGAGGGATGAGTGCCCCACTTCACCGGAACCGTCACTTCGGGCTCACCGCCCCGCAGCCACCGCCCCGGCACCGGCGCCACCCGCCGCGCGACGCCCGCCAACTCCGCCGCCGTGAGGCCGGACCGGCCGCCTACGGGGACCGGGCTCCTGCCCTCGGGGTCGAGAGTCGCCCTCCCGTCCGCCTGCTCGTACAGGCAGAGCACCCGGCCGGTGTCCGCACCGAGGCGTGTGGTCAGCAACTCCTCCGTCACCCCCGCCTCCCGCGCCGACAGCTTGCTGAGATCGCCCCTCACATCCGCCGGGGCGCAGATGCTCGCCCACGTCGCCAGATGCCGCTCGGCCGCCTCGTCCGCCAGCCGCTCCTCGTCCAGGCGCGCCAACTCCGCACGAACCGCCTCCTGGAACTCGTCGACGAAGTCCTCCTCGTACACTTCGTCCACCAGTCGCTGCACGTCACCCGGTACCGCGATACCGTCCGGCGCGCACTTCTCCAGGAGCTGTGACGTGCGCACGAGCAGCCCGGTGTCGTAGACCGACCCCCACGAGCGGGGCGGGGTCATCTCGGACACGACCTGCGGATCGAGCACCACCAACTCCGGCTCGTCCTCCGCAACAGCCCACCCCGGCCGACCGAGAGCCCCGCGCCGGTGCCTTCGCGCACGCCCGGCTCGCTGCAACAACTGAGCCAGCGGCGCCAGATCACTCACGACCAGATCGAAATCGAAGTCCAGGGACTGCTCCACCACCTGCGTCGCCACCAGCACCGACCCCGGACGCACCGAGATGGGCCCCTCACCCGGCTTCCCGTACGCGGCCTCACAGTCCGCCGTGATCGCCGCCCGCACATCCGCCGGGTAACGCGAATGCAGCAACCTCACCCCACCGGGCTGCGCGGCGAGCCCCGGAAACGCCGCACACACGTCCCGGTACGTCCGCTGTGCCTCGGCCACTGTCGTGCAGCACACCAGCGCCGTGCCACCCTCCGTGGCGACCGGCGCCAAGACCTCCCGCAGCGCCGCCCGCCGGCCCCCCTCGCGTACCGGCGAACCAGCCGGCTCCGCGACATCCCACATCACGGGCCGATGCGACACCTTCAAAGTCCGGGCCCGGTTGCTCGCGGTACTCCGCGCCGGTGACACCTCCCCCGAAGCGCCGCTCGCGAACAGCCAGCCCGGATACCTCGCCACCACCTGCGACGGCTCACGGAACCCGGCACCGCGCCGGTAGGCGTCCACCAGCGATCCGGCCGAACGGCCCGTAAGCGTGGCCGACAGCAGGACGACCGGGGCGCCCATCGCCCCCAGCCACTCCAGCAGGCGTACGAGAAGCTGGTGCATCCACGGGCCGTACGCGTGCGCCTCATCGACGACGAACACCTTGTCCGACAGCCCGAACAGCCGCAACGCGTTGTACCGCAACGGCAGTACCGCACTCAACGCCTGGTCGATCGTCCCCACACCCAACGGAGCGAGCAGGCCCCGCTTCGGGCCTCGTAACCACGCGTCCGCCTCTACCGCTGTGTTCTTCTCCGCGCTCAGCGCCCCGTCGTCCAGCCCGGTGTCGAGCGTGACCGCTCCGTCCGCGCTGCCGGGGGAACTCAGCCACGCCATGGAGTGGAGCAGCATCAGGGCACGCTCCCCGGACATCGCCCGGGAGGCGAAGGACTCCACACGGGGCAGCATCGCGTCCGCCGTACCCATCGTCGGAAGCGCGAAGTACACCCCCCGGGCGCCCGCCGCCCTCCCCAGCAACGAGGCCGCGAACAACGCCGCCTCCGTCTTCCCGTCACCCGTCGGAGCCGTCACCAGCACCAGCCCGGAACCGTGCTCCCCGACCAGCCCGGGAAGATGCTCCACAAGATCCCGCTGCAAGCTGTTGGGGACGAACGGGAACATCTCACCGAACTCCCCGGCGGAGAACCGGGCCCGGCCCAGCCGCGCCGCCCGCACCAGCCTGGGAGCCACCTCCACCGCACCCTGCCAGTGGGCATCGACCTCCGCCGGCGTACCCGACCAGCCGGGAGCGGGCATGCGCGCCTCGATGGCGGACGTCTGACTCGCCAGCCAGTCCGCCACCACGACCAACCCGGACACCACCACCGCCAGCCCGGCGGGTAACCCGCCCCGGGGAACCGCGAACGCGCCCATGGCCCGCCGTAATTCGTCGAAGTGCGCCCGTCGCTGGTCGGACCAACCCTGGCCCCCCAGGCCGGCGTTGTACGCACCGGCCCGTGCCGCCTCCTTTGCCTTGAGCACACCGCCGAAGAGTCCGTGGTGGCCACCGAGCAGCTGGGCGATCTGGTGGCTCACCGACGTGCGGAGCAGACGCACCTCGCTGGGGTAGGAAGCCTCCTGGAAGAGTTCGTTCAGAGCCCAGTGGGAGGCGATCTCGTGGCGAAATCGCTTCTCGGCCTCAGCGCCCGGCGCGCTGACGTACGCGGGGTCGTCACGAACCGGCCGGTAGCAGGCCGGAACCTGCGCCTGAAACGGGGGAGTGATCTTGCCGAGGTCGTGCAAGCCTGCCCAGAACGCCACGACCGTGCGTGCCTCCGTAGGGTCCAGGCCGAGCACGGTGGCGATGGCAGCCTTGGTCTCCTCGCCCAGAACGGCATCCCACAACCCTTGGAACACCGCCCCGGTATCGAGGAGATGACACATCACCGGATACGGCCGGGGCAGCCCGTGCTCCTTTCCCCACAGCCGAACGTCCAGAAGACAGTCCCCCGAGGCCCCCGCCCCGTCGCGCTTCACCATGACCACAGGGATAGCACCACCCACTGACAACAGCCTCAGATAGGGAAATCAGGCACCGATGTGAGGGACGAGCCTTACACTCGCTGCGCGACGGCGACGGGACGGAAAGCATGCAACGCGAAGCTCGGCAAAGAAACGGCAAAGCGGTCGGATAAGGGCAGGTCGCGAAGGGTCCTCTCCGCGCGAGCGGAGGTGAACCTGGCTGGTGACGATGTGAGTCATTCAGGACGCCGTCCTCTCCGCGCGAGCGGAGGTGAACCGATGCTCCCGGCGAACCTCGCGGCCGGCCTCTTGTCCTCTCCGCGCGAGCGGAGGTGAACCGGATCTTCGCCAGTGCGCTGCTCGCCTGATCCAGTCCTCTCCGCGCGAGCGGAGGTGAACCGCGATTGAAAGAGTCGTGGGCGGCGCCGCCCGCGTCCTCTCCGCGCGAGCGGAGGTGAACCGGACGTCGAGCTGGCCGTGTACAGCCGCTCCGAGTCCTCTCCGCGCGAGCGGAGGTGAACCGGAAGCTGAGCGGGTGCGCGTGGGGCTCGAAACGTCCTCTCCGCGCGAGCGGAGGTGAACCGGTGAGTCAGCCGCACGTCGTGCGGGTGATGGCGTCCTCTCCGCGCGAGCGGAGGTGAACCGTCCATGGTCAGGCCAGGAGCGATCGGCTCCCAGTCCTCTCCGCGCGAGCGGAGGCGAGTTCGACAGTGGCACTCGGGCGCTCGGACCGGACGGTCCCGGGTCGATCCGGCCACAGGCACGATCGAGTAGCAGGACGGTAATCGTCCCGGTGCCCCCAGGGCGGCCACGCGTTCGGGGGCACTCCGGACGGACGGACGGGGCAGGGCGGGGCGGCTGGTGATGGCAGACCCGCGAGGAACCCGGCGTACGCACCACCAGCCGTGTCACCTTCTCCCGCCCGGCCGGTGCCCCCACGGCGTCGGCGATCAGCTGCGTGACGGCGTGCCCTCCGGGAGTCCCGCCACTGTCGCGGACCCTGCTCGACACCTCGCGCGGGTGCCCGGAGCCGTCCGGGGTACCGCCGGAGCCGCCCGGTACCGCGTCCTCGCGGAACACGACACCGCCCCCTGCCGGTTGTCCGGCAGGGGGCGGTGCGCAGGGGATCGGTCCCGGGCCCGGGACCCGTCACCGCGTCAGAAGAGCGGTGGGGGAGTGGGCCGCGGGATCAGGGGGCGGTGCCCCAGGCGAGGGCGCCGCCCACGTACGCGCCGATCTTCGACGCGTCCGCGAAGGACGTGTTGGTCGAACGGCTGTAGTCGTCCGCCTCGCTGAAGTTGGACCAGTCGCTCTTGTTGATCCGGAGCTGGATCTCACCGGTGGAGGCGCCGGCGGCGAGGGTGCCGCTGCCGAAGCCGACCTCCAGGTAGTGGGTGGCGCCGGTCGCCGAACCGCCGCCCGTCACGCCGAGGGTCACGGTTCCGCAGCCGACGACCGCGTAGTCGCACGCGGTGCCGAAGGTGGAGGCCCCACCGTCGGGGGTGAACCAGTAGCGCAGCTTCACCGTGGACAGGTTGACCGCGGTGCTGCCGGTGTTGACCAGCTGGAGGGACAGCCGGATCTGGTTGTCGGTGGCGGAGGAGTCGGTGTTCTTGTACTGGACCTTGACCGTGCCCGTCCCGGTGCCGCCGCCCGCGGAGGTGGTGACGGAGAGGGCGCTGGAGGCCGACGAGATGTTACCGGCGGCGTCCTTGGCCTTGACGGTGTAGCTGTAGGCGGTCGAGGCGGTCAGGCCGGTGTCGGTGTAGGAGGTGGTGGTGGAGGAGCCCACCTTCACTCCGGCGCGGAAGATGTCGTAGCCGGTGACGGCGACGTTGTCCGTGGACGCGGTCCAGGAGAGCGAGACGCTGCTGCTGGTCTTCGCCGTGGACGTCAGGCCGGTCGGGGCGGTCGGCGCCGTGGTGTCGGTGCCGCCGCTGGCCGCCGAGGTGGTGACGGAGAGGGCGCTGGAGGCCGACGAGATGTTGCCGGCGGCGTCCTTGGCCTTGACGGTGTAGCTGTAGGCGGTCGAGGCGGTCAGGCCGGTGTCGGTGTAGGAGGTGGTGGTGGAGGAGCCCACCTTC
>NZ_JBHWZJ010000040.1:31809-33820 GCF_042728415.1 Streptomyces sp. NPDC060198
CACTCCGGCGCGGAAGATGTCGTAGCCGGTGACGGCGGTGTTGTCGGTGGACGCGGTCCAGGAGAGCGAGACGCTGCTGCTGGTCTTCGCCGTCGAGGTCAGGCCGGTCGGGGCGGTCGGAGCGGTGGTGTCGGTGCCGGTGCCGCCGCCGGTGATCGGCGGGTAGGCGTTGCGGACGAGCTCCTGGAACTGCGCGGAGAACCAGTGACCCGCGAGCGGGGAGTTCGCCAGGGCGCCGGTCATGCTGTTGCCATTGCGGCCGTTACCGGTGTACGTGGGGTCGCACATCCGGTCGAAGCCCTTGCCCTCGTCGTTGGCGACGGGGGCGCTGTTGCCGTCCGACTCCCCCGGGGGCTTGGCCCAGACGTAGGCGTCGATACCGGCCTCAGGGGCGGCCGTGGGACGCTCGCCGATGCCGGCGCCGCTCTGGTTGCACCAGTTGCCCGCGTGGATGCGGCGGTCGACCCGGCCGCCGTCCACGTAGGCGTCCACGCTGGTCGTCGGACCGGCGGCGGTGGGCCGCGCGGAGCCGCCCCAGCCGTTGCGGGCCGTGTCGATCAGCATGCCGATGTTGGAGTTGAAGCCCTGGCTCACCAGCAGGGTGCGCAGCGCCTGGGCGAACGACAGCTCGTCGACGTAGTAGTTCCAGTCGACCCACTTGGACTGGCGCACCGTGGTGCCGTTCACCGAGTCGGTGACCTTGAAGTTCGGCTCCTTGAGAGCCGAGTAGTTGGCCGTGTTGACGATGAAGCCAGCGACGTCGTTGACCGTGGCGCCCTCGGACGTGGCGGCCTTCTTGAACTCGGCGGCGGCCGGGCTCATGTTGCTGTCCCAGCCGAGCCAGCCGTGGTGCGCGGCGTCGATGTAGTTGTAGACGTTGGGGATGGCGCCCAGGGTGTGGAGCGCGTAGCCGACGCCCTTCTCGTAGTTGCCGTTCGCCTTCATCGTCGCGCAGGCGTCGGTCGAACCGGCCGTGCCGCCCGCGTTGGTGACGATGTTGGGCAGCGAGTCGGGCTCGATGATCGTGACGATGCGCAGGTTCGCGTACGCCGGGTCGGCGAGGATGGCGGCGATCGGGTCGATGTACTCGCTCTCGTACCGGCCGAGCTCGGTCGGGCCGAGCTCACCGTTGGACGCGAGCGCGGCGCAGTCCCGTCCGGGCAGGTCGTAGATGACGACCTGGAACAGGTTCGCGCCCTGGGCCAGGGCCGTGTCGAGGTGCGCGCGCAGGCCCCTCGCCTCGGAGGAGCCCGTGATGGCCGCGATGCGGTCCATCCAGACGAAGGCGGGCGTGTTGGCGATGGCGGCGCCGCCCGGTTCGGCCGCGGCCTTCGCGGACCAGTCCGGGTTCACGTAGGCCGTGGCGCCCACGTAGGGGTTGTCGACCCGGGCCGCGGCCGCGGCCGAGGCGGGACTGGGAAGGGCGACGGCCAGCGCCGCGCCCATGGCCAGGGCGGAGACTGCGGCCAGTCTCCGGCGCAGCCCGCGCATGATGGTGCCTCTGGTACTCATTGCGGCTCCGTGTTCCTTTCGTACGCCCGGCGGGTCTTCGCCGCGGGGCGGTTTCGGGGGGTGCGGGCCGGGAGCGGGTGGCCGGGTCAGGGCTCCCTTGCTCCCGTCAGGCCGCCGCCGTCCAGTGGCGGGGCCTGCCGTGCGTCGTGGGGGACGGTGGTGTCGTGGGGGACGGGTGGTGCTGCCCGATGGCGGGTTCCGCGGGGCGTGGGTGACCCGCCATCGGGAGTGGTGGGGTGGCCGGCGTGGTCAGCGGCCGGTCACGGTGCGGCGGTTCGTGGGGCGGCGGGTCACGGTGCGGTGCCCCAGGCGAGGGCGCCGGCGACGTAGGCCCCGACCTTCGCGGAGTCGGCGTACGCGGTGTTGGTGCCGCGGCTGTAGTCGTCGCTCTCGCTGAAGTTGGACCAGTCGCTCTTGTTGAGCCGCAGCTGGAGCTCGCCCGTCGAGGCGCCGGCGGCCAGGGTGCCCGCGCCGCCGGTGAAGCCGACCTCCAGATAGC
>NZ_JBHWZJ010000041.1:0-33364 GCF_042728415.1 Streptomyces sp. NPDC060198
CGCCCGGGGTCGCGCGTTCCACTGCCCGGGAAGAGCCCCGGAAGAGCCCGGGAAGGCTCCGGGAACGGCCCCCGGAACGCTCCGGAAGGCTCCGGAAAGGGCCCCCGGAACGCTCCGGAAGACGCTGAAGAGGCACCCCGCGTCAGGGTCGCGTCAACGTGACCCCGGTCCGGCGTCAAGTACCCGTCAGGGCCCGGCGTCCACCCGCGCCACCTCCTGCCCGCGGACTTAGCGTCGAAGACGAACCGCCGGGTCGCGTCCGCGATCCGTGCCGACGCTTGGAGGGCACCATGGAAAGCGCGCTGCAGGACCCCGACCCCCTCGAACCCGTCCCGGCCGGACCTCCACTCGCATCCGTTCCGGCCGGGCCCCTGTTCGTACCCGTCCGGTCGGGTTCCGCCCGCTGCCCGTCGAGCGTCCGGGCGCTGTTCTTCCGCACCCCGCTCGGCGCGCGCACCGCCGTCGCGTTCACCTCTCAGAAGCGGCTCGTCGCCACCCTGGGCGCCGGACAGCGGTGGCTTCGCCTCAGCGAACCCGCCCTGCGCGCCCTCGCCGCGCCGCTCGGCGTCCGTACCCTCACCGTCGACCCGCAGCTCTCCGCGCCGCGCGCCGCCGATCCGCACCCCTCGGTGCCGCACACCGCCGCGCGGGCCGCCCACGCGCAACCCGCCGCGACCACGTCGGCCGCTCCCGCGCCGGCCGTCCCCGACGCCTGCGCGCTCGTCCGCCACGGACGCTGAAGGGACCGCACCATGACCACCACCCCGCTCGCCCCCGTCCCCACCCCCGCGCCGGCCGGGTCCCCAAGCCCCTCCGGCGCCCCCGCCCCGGCCGGGTCCCACGACCCGGCCGGGGAAGTCCGCGCCCCGGCCACCTCCCCGACCGGGCCCTCGGCCCTCGCCCCGTGCGCCTCCCCGGTGTGGCAGGCGTATCCGCAGGACGTCTGGCCCGCCTCCACCCGCCCCGGCCCGCACGGCGACATGACCGTGGGCGGGGTCTCCCTGACCGAGGCCGCCGACCGTTTCGGCACCCCGCTGTACGTGCTCGACGAACACGAGGTCCGCGACCGCTGCCGGACCTACCGGGCCGCCTTCCCGCCCGAAGAGGCGGACGTCGTCTACGCGGCGAAGGCGTTCCTGAGCCGGGCCGTCGTCCGGTGGATCAGGGAGGAGGGGCTCGGGCTCGACGTCTGCTCGGCCGGTGAACTCCTCCTCGCGATCAGCGCGGGCTTCCCCGCCGACCGGATCGTGCTCCACGGCAACGCCAAGAGTCCGGAAGACCTGAGCACCGCCGTGCGGCTCGGGGTGGGCAGGATCGTTCTCGACTCGACTTCCGAGATCGCACGCCTCGCCGCTCTGGTGCCGCACGGCACCCGCCAGCCCGTCATGATCCGTGTCGTGCCCGGCATTTCGGCCGGTGGCCACGCGTCGGTACGCACCGGCACGGACGACCAGAAGTTCGGCCTCTCCCTCATGGACGGATCGGCCCAGCACGCCATCGACCGCGTCCTCGGTCAGCCGGGGCTCGAACTCGTCGGGCTGCACTGCCACATCGGCTCGCAGATCACCTCGATCACGCCGTACGTGTCCGCCCTCCGCCGGATGGTGGGGCTCCTCGCCCGCACCCGGGACAAGCACGGGGTGGTGCTGCCCGAACTGGACATGGGCGGCGGGCACGGGATCGCCTACCGGGCGGGCGAACCCGCGCTCGACATCCCCGCGCTCGCCTCGCGCATCCGCGCCGAACTGGCCGCCGGCTGCGCACGGGCCATGCTGCCGGTACCCCGGCTGACCGTCGAACCCGGACGGGCGGTCATCGGCCCGGCGGGCGTCGCCGTGTACCGGGTGCTCGCTGTCAAACGCACCGGTACCCGCACCTTCGTCGCCGTCGACGGCGGCATGAGCGACAACCCGCGCCCGGCGCTGTACGGGGTGCGGTACGTGCCCCGCATGGTCGGACGGGCCTCGACCGCACCCGGGCTGATGATGACCGTGGTCGGCCGGCACTGCGAGGCCGGCGACGTCCTGGCCGACGCGGTCGAACTCCCCGGCGACGTGCACCCGGGCGATCTGCTGGCCGTCCCGGCGGCGGGGGCGTACCACCTGTCGATGGCTTCCGGGTACAACCTCGTCGGCCGGCCACCCGTGGTCGCCGTGTCGGAAGGCACCGCGAGGCTGCTCGTGCGCCGCGAGTCCCTCGACGACCTCCGGCGCAGGGACGTCGGGGTATGACGTCCGGGTGGTGTCCGGCGGAACACTCCCCCGCCGGACACCACCACCCGACCACCGCGTGGGTTTCGAGGTGCGGGTTCAGATCTCCTTCGCGGGCCAGTCCAGCAGCCGGGCGCCGATGACCGCCGTCTGGAGGGTGTAGCGGTGCACCGGGTCGGACGGGTCGGAGCCGGTCAGCTCGTGGATGCGCTCCAGCCGGTACGTCAGCGCCCGTACGCTCAGCGACAGACGGCGGGCGGTCTCCGCCGCCACGCACCCCGAGTCGAAGTACGCCGAGAGGGTCCGCAGCAGCGGTTCGGCACCGCCCCTGGCCTTCTGGAGCGGCCCCAGCCGGCTGCGCACCAGGTCCGCCATGGCCTGACGGTCCCGGGTCAGTACGGGATAGACCAGCAGGTCGGCCGCGTGCAGCACCGGATCGTCGAGCGCCATCCGCCGGGCGAGTTCGTGGGCCTCCAGAGCCTCGTCGTAGGACTGGACGACACCTCCCGGTCCGTGGTGCGAACGGCCGATGGCGACCTGGCCGCCACCGGTCGCCGAGCGGGACTGCTGGGCGAAGTGGAGCAGCACTTCCGGCCGGTTGCCCGGTGCGATGCAGACCAGACGGCCGTCCTTGGTCGTCAGCAGGATCTCCCGCCCACTGAACCGGGCCAGCATCGCCGCTTCCACACTGCGCGGCACCACGTCCGTCTCGGTGTACGCCGCCGGGCCCACGGCCACGGCGACCGCGTGCGCCCGCGAGAGGTGCAGGCCGAACCGGGTGGACCGCTCCGCGAGACGGCCGAGGTCGCTGCGCCCGTAGAGCAGGTCGTCGATGAACTCGCGCCGGGCCGCCTCCTCACGACGTACCGTCAGCCGCTGCGCCCCCTCGAATCCCTCGGCGAAGACGTCCACGGCCTGCTCCACGGCATGCAGCACCGCGTCGGTCGCGCCCATACCGCCCCGGGCCGCCGTGCGCGGCCAGTGCGCGCGGGTCTGAGCGAGGTGGAGGGCGATCAACTCGCGCAGCCGGAGCCCGGATTCCGCCGCTTCCCGGCCCAGGTCGCGGTGCTCCTCCAGCTCCTTGTGGGTCAACCGCCTCCCTGTCCCGGCCACCTCCTCCAGCACGCGGACGTAGTTCCCCAGCACCTCGACGGGTATGCGCGACTCCGCCATCAGCCCTCCCCCTCCCTCGTTTCCGTACATATATGTAACCCACAACCGTCCCTGCCGCCGCCCGGCAAGTCCGCCGCTCCAGGGCTGCCGGTTTCCGGCAGTGCGCCGGGACCCTTCCGGATGACACGATCCGTACGCACCGCACGGGGGAACGACCAGGTGCGACAACGGGGGGATGGACGGGGGAACGGCCCGGCGACCGGGTCCCACTACGGGGCTCGGTACCGGGTTCCCCGCTCCCCTCCCCGTCCGCGGACCGTCCGCCCGCTCCCCACCGCCGCCGCACGCGAGCCCGCGCCGCCCCACGCTCCTCCCCGCTCCCACAGGGCCATGCTCCGCGTCCGGATCGCCGAGTCCCGCACCGACCCGACAGGAGCACGGCATGCTGGGTTTCGTGTCCCCTCTACCCCAGCAGCCGCAGCGCCCCCAACGTCCGCCGGTATCCGGCCACATGGTGGTGTGCGGCGACGACGCACTCGCCCGACGACTCGCGGTGGAACTGCGTTACGTCTACGGAGAACGCGTCACCCTGATCCTCCCGCCCGGTCCGGACTCCGCACAGCCCGACCTCCCGATGAACCAACGGGCGCGTGCCTCCGCCCTGTTCGGCCGGATGTCCGCGGCGATGAGCCGCAACGGTGCCGGTTCCGCGCCCCTGGACGGCGTCGGGTCGGGCGACAGCGACACCAACGCCGGGGTGGAGCCCGTACTCATCCTGGAGGCGGCCGAGCCCTCGGACGACGCTCTGGAGGAGGCGGGTGTCGGCCGTGCCGCCGCCCTCGCCCTGGTCTACGAGGACGACGAACGCAATATCCGGGCCGCGCTCACCGCCCGGCGCCTCAACCCCCGGCTGCGCCTGGTGATCCGGCTCTACAACCGCAAGCTCGGCCTCCACCTGGAGACACTGCTCGACCAGGCCGCGGCCGTCGCGATACCCGGGCTCGACCCGGCCGCGCTGGACGCGAGCACCACGGTCCTCTCCGACGCCGACACGGTCGCCCCGGCCCTCGCCGCCACCGCACTGACAGGCAGCAGCAAGGTCGTCCAGGCCGAGGGAGTGCTGCTGCGAGCAGTCGAACGCACCCCGCCCGGCCCCGGCGAACACGCCGACCCGGGACTCTGCACCCTCGCGCTCCTCTCGTCCACCACCGTCGACCCGGCCGGCGCCGAAGGCTCCGACAGCAGCGGCGACGAAGGGCCGCGGCTGCTGCCCGACGAGCGGTCGGTGGCGGCGGCGACGGGGCGCGGCACCGTCGTCCTGGAGGCCGTCAGCCGGTCGGTCCCGGACCGGCCCGCCGTCCGGATCGGCGGCAGGGGCGCCCCACTGAGCCAGGTGTTCTCGCGGCGGCTGCGCTGGTCGGCGCTGGGGGTCGCGGCAGCGGTCGTCTGCCTGGCGGTGGCCTCGGTACGGACGACCGGTGACAGCGCAGCGCACTCCGTGTACCTGACCCTGCTCGACCTCGTCGCCATGGGAGACCCGGCGGAGGACACGGCCCCCTCCGCGCGCAAGATCATCCAGCTGCTGTCGGGGGTGGCCGGGCTCCTGCTGCTGCCCCTGCTGATCGCGGCGGTGCTGGAGGCCTTCGGCACCCTGCGTACAGCCTCCTCGCTGCGTCGTCCGCCACGCGGCCTCTCCGGTCATGTGGTCCTGCTCGGCCTGGGCAAGATCGGCACCCGGGTCCTCGTACGCCTCCGCGAACTCGGTATCCCCGTGGTCGTCGTGGAGGAGGACCCGAACGCCCGGGGCATCCCGGTGGCCCGCTCCCTGCACGTACCGACCGTCATCGGCGACGTCACCCAGGAAGGCGTGCTGGAAGCGGCCAAGATCGGCCGGGCCCGTGCACTGCTCGCCCTGACCAGCCGGGACACGACCAACCTCGAAGCGACGCTCTACGCCCGGTCGATCAAGCCCGACCTGCGGGTGGCGCTCCGTCTCTACGACGACGACTTCGCGACCGTCGTCTACCGCACCCTGCGCACCGCCCACCCGCAGGCCACCACCCGCTCCCGGTCGGTTACCCACCTGGCCGCCCCCTCCTTCGCCGTGGCGATGATGGGCCGGCAGATCCTCGGAGCCGTTCCGGTCGAGCGGAAGGTCATGCTCTTCGCCGCCCTGGTGGTGGGCGGACATCCGCAGCTGGAAGGCCACACCGTCGCGCAGGCGTTCCGGGCCGGCGCCTGGCGGGTGCTGGCCCTGGACACCACCCCGCTCGGTGACCGGGTACCCGATCTGGCCGCCGCACCCCCTTACGACACCGGAAGACGGCAGCAGCGCACCTCCGGGCTGATCTGGGACCTCCCGCCCGGGTACGTGCTCAACGCCGAGGACCGGGTGGTGATCGCCGCGACCCGGCGCGGTCTGGCCGAGCTGCTCCGCCGCCAGCGCTCAGGGGCCGGACGGCGCTGAACACCGGTGGGAGACGGGACTCGAATCCGGGAGCTGTCCCGTTTCACGTGAAACATGGGCACACCCGGACGGACGCGCCCCCAGGCCGCGCCCCTCACCCGTTCGGCCCAGAAACGCTCCCCGTCGATTGTTCCGTCATGCGGTAATGGGCCGTGTTGTCCCCGTACGCACATCGCAGGAGAGGGGAAGTTCATGCCCGTCTGCACCACGCGCGACGGAGTCGAGATCTTCTACAAGGACTGGGGCAAGGGACGGCCCGTCGTCTTCATCCACGGCTGGCCGCTGAACGGCGACGCCTGGCAGGACCAGCTCAAGGCCGTCGCGGATGCCGGCTACCGCGGCATCGCCCACGACCGCCGGGGCCACGGCCGGTCCACCCCGGTGTGGGACGGCTACGACTTCGACACCTTCGCCGACGACCTCGACGACCTGATCACCCAGCTCGATCTGCGGGACGTCACCCTCGTCGCGCACTCCATGGGAGGTGGCGAACTGGCCCGGTACATCGGCCGGCACGGCACCGGTCGGATCAGGTCCACCGTCCTGCTCTCGGCGATCCCGCCCCTGATGCTCCAGGGGCCGGACAACCCGGAGGGCGTCCCGCAGAGCGTCTTCGACGACATCAAGAAGGGCATCCTGACGGAACGCTCACAGTTCTGGAAGGACACCGCGGTGGGGTTCCACTCCGCCAACCGAGAGGGCACCAAGGCCACCCAGGGCAACAAGGACGCGTTCTGGTACATGGCCATGGCCGAGACCATCGAGGGGGCGGTCGCCTGCGTCGACGCCTTCGCCTCGACGGACTTCCACGAGGACCTGAAGAAGTTCGACGTCCCCACCCTCGTCGTGCACGGCGACGACGACCAGGTCGTCCCGATCGACGCCACCGGCCGCAAGACGGCGAAGCTGGTGAAGGACGCCACGCTGAAGGTCTACGAGGGCGGCTCGCACGGCATCGCACTGGTGCCGGGCGACAAGGAGAAGTTCAACAAGGACCTGCTGGACTTCCTCGAGAAGTGATCCGGGAGCGGCGGAACGGAGACGGGAACAGGCCCCACTCCCGGTGGGGCCGACCCGTGGCGTGCCAAACTGCGCCGATGTTCTCGGACGCGGACGCCGCAGCCCTGTACGACGTGGTGAGTCCCTGGGACCCCGGAGCCTGGCCCGCCGACGCCTTCTACGAGGCGCTGGTCGGCAACGCGGACTCCGTCCTGGACGTGGGCTGCGGCACTGGTGCGATGCTCGTCCGGGCCCGGGAGCAGGGACACACCGGCCGTCTCGTCGGACTCGAACCGGACAGGGCCGCGCTGGCCCGGGCCCGGCGCCGCACCGACATCGAATGGATCGAGGGCACGGCGGCCGACGCGGACCGGGGCCACGTGCGCGGGCCCGGCCCGCAGGGCGGCCCGTCCGGCTTCGAGCTGGTCACGATGGTGAGCCACGCGTTCCAGTGCCTGGTGACCGACGACGCGCTGCGGGCTTCCCTGGACGCGATCCACGCCGCGCTGCGCCCCGGCGGGCTGTTCGCCTTCGAGACCCGCCACCCTCGCGCCCGTGCCTGGCAGAGCTGGACTCCGGAACACGCCTCCACCGTGGAGGACCCGTCGAGGCGCAGGCTCCGCGTCTGGCACGAGGTCGAGTCGGCGGAGGACGGCGTGGTGGCCTTCACGAGCACCACCGCGAGCGCCGGGCCCGACGCCACCGTGCTCCGCACGGACCACGCACGGCTGCGCTTCCTCGACGAGGCTCCGCTGGACGGTTTCCTCGCCGAGGCGGGCTTCCTCGTGGAAGGCCGGTACGGGGACTGGGACCGCACCCCGGTCACGGCGACGAGCCGCGAGATCATCACGCTGGCCCGCCGCCCCGCCCTGTCCCGCCGATAGCCCACGAACCGCGCGGCGGGGCTACCGCAGCGTGCCCATCGCCTCCCGCACCTCCTCCAGGGTGCGTTCGGCGATCTCGTTGGCGCGCGCGTTCCCGGCCCGCAGCACGGACCGCACGTACCCCATGTCCCGCGCGTACTCCGCGCGCCGGGCCCGGATGGGCGCGAGCCGGGTGTTGACGGCCTCCGTCACGGTCCGCTTGAGCATCGCCGCCCCGCCGCCGCCGATCTCCTCGGCGATGTCGTGGGGGTCGAGGTCCCGGCAGAGCGCGGCGAGCAGCACGAGGTTGGAGACGGCGGGGCGGCTCTCGGGGTCGTAGGAGACGTTCCGGTCGGCGTCGGTCTTCGCCCCCTTGATCAGCCGGGCGGTCTCGTCGGCGGTCGCGCCGAGGGCGATGGCGTTGCCGCGGCTCTTGCTCATCTTCCCGCCGTCCGTGCCGAGCAGGAGCGGGGCGGCGGAGAGCAGGGCGTCGGGCTGCGGGAAGACCGGCGCGTACCGCTCGCCGAAGCGGCGGGCGATGGTCCGGGTGAGCTCCAGGTGCGGCAACTGGTCCTGGCCCACCGGGACGAGGTTGCCCTTGCAGAAGAGGATGTCGGCGGCCTGGTGGACGGGATACGTGTACATCAGGCCGCTCACCGAGGCCTGGCGGGAGTGGGCGATCTCGTCCTTGACGGTGGGATTGCGGCCCAGTTCGGCCACCGACACCAGGCTCAGGAAGGGCAGCAGCAGCTGGTTCAGGGCGGGCACGGCGCTGTGGTTGAAGATCGTCGAACGCGAGGGGTCGATACCGATGGCGAGGTAGTCGAGCAGCAGCCCCTCCATCGTCCCGGCGAGCCGGTCGACCACGTCCCGGTCGGTCAGTGCCTGGTAGTCGGGGATCAGCACGAAGACCTCCACACCCAGGTCTTGGAGCCGGACCCGGTTGTGGAGGGTGCCGAAGTAGTGCCCGAGGTGGAGGGGGCCGGTCGGCCGGTCCCCGGTCACCACGCGGAAGCGGTCGGGAGCGGCGGCGATCTCCCGCTCCAGTTCGGCACCGCGCCGGAGCGCGCCGGCCACGGCGGACGGGGGAAGCGGGGAGGCGGCGGACGTGCCGGAGCCCGGGAGCGGGCTCGTGAGCGGCGGAACGGTGGTCATGGGATCTCTCCTCGCGAGGTGCGACTGCGTGGAGGACGGCCCGCCGGTGGAGCTGATCCGTGTCCCTGCCGCACACGCCGTACGCGCTGCGGGCGCCGTACCGCGGGAACAGAGAAGGGCCGTCCATGTCGAACGGCCCTGGTTCCGTGCAGAAGGGGTGCCGCTCCTAGGAGGAGCGCCACCAGTTCCGGCACGGTACGGAGGTCATGGGCCGAGTGTAACGCGCGCCCCTTCGCGCGCCCCGGGAAAAGGGCGGCCCGCCACCTCGGGAACGGGTCACCGCCCGCGGTTCCGGTCCTCCGGCCACGGGCCCGGCGGCGCCCGGTTCCGCCCGCCGGCAGCCGGCACGGTCCAGGAGGGTTCCCTCACGGGCGACAGGTCGTGCGCGGACGGAATAGCCAGGGATGGGTCCCCGTTGTAGGGTGGGACCAGTTAGTTCAAGCTTCAACAACATTGAAGCGACAGAGCACAGGAGGCGGGCGCCATGCAGTTCGGGATCTTCACCGTCGGGGACGTCACCACCGATCCGACGACCGGCCGGACTCCGTCCGAGAACGAGCGGATCAAGGCGACCCTGGCCATCGCGCAGAAGGCCGAGGAAGTCGGCCTGGACGTCTTCGCGACCGGCGAGCACCACAACCCTCCGTTCGTCCCGTCGTCGCCGACCACGACGCTCGCCTACATCGCAGCCCGCACCGAGAAGCTCATCCTCTCGACCTCCACCACGCTGATCACGACGAACGACCCGGTGAAGATCGCCGAGGACTACGCCACCCTCCAGCACCTCGCGGACGGCCGCATCGATCTGATGATGGGCCGCGGCAACACCGGCCCGGTCTACCCGTGGTTCGGCAAGGACATCCGCCAGGGCATCCCGCTCGCCATCGAGAACTACGCCCTGCTGCACAAGCTGTGGCGCGAGGACGTCGTGGACTGGGAGGGGAAGTTCCGCACTCCGCTGCAGTCCTTCACCGCCACCCCGCGCCCGCTCGACGGCGTGCCGCCGTTCGTCTGGCACGGCTCGATCCGCTCCCCCGAGATCGCCGAACAGGCCGCGTACTACGGCGACGGGTTCTTCCACAACAACATCTTCTGGCCGATGTCCCACACCAAGAAGATGGTCGAGCTCTACCGGCAGCGGTACGCCCACTACGGCCACGGCACCCCCGACCAGGCCATCGTGGGACTGGGCGGCCAGGTGTTCATGGCCAAGAACTCCCAGGACGCCGTCAAGCAGTTCCGCCCGTACTTCGACAACGCCCCGGTCTACGGCCACGGCCCGACGCTGGAGGACTTCACCCGCGAGACGCCGCTGACCGTCGGCTCCCCGCAGGAGGTCATCGAGCGCACCCTTTCCTTCCGTGACACCGTCGGCGACTACCAGCGCCAGCTGTTCCTGATGGACCACGCCGGGCTCCCGCTCAAGACGGTCCTGGAGCAGCTCGACATCCTCGGCGAAGAAGTGGTCCCCGTGCTCCGCAAGGAGTTCGCCGCCCTGCGCCCCGCAGGTGTCCCGGACGCCCCCGTCCACCCGGCCGTCACCGCCGCCCGCACCGCCTCGAAGGAGGTCTGACCGTCATGACAGCACCCGCCGGCCCCACCGGCTTCACCACCACCCCGCTCCGGATCGTCGCCGTGTCGGCCGGGCTGAGTCAGCCGTCCTCGACCCGGATGCTGGCCGACCGGCTGGCGTCCGCCGCCCGGGAGCAGCTGGAGACCGGGCAGGACCGCCAGGTCGAGGTACGCGTGATCGAGCTGCGCGACCTGGCCGTCGACATCGCGAAGAACCTGGTCACCGGCTTCCCCCCGGCCGACCTGCGGGAAGCCGTCGACGCGGTGGCCGAGGCGGACGGGCTGATCGCGGTGACCCCCGTGTTCAGCGCCTCGTACAGCGGTCTCTTCAAGTCGTTCTTCGACCTGATCGAGAACACCGCACTGACCGGGAAGCCGGTCGTGATCGCCGCGACCGGCGGCTCGGCCCGGCACTCGCTCGTCCTGGAACACGCCATGCGACCGCTCTTCGCCTACCTGCGGGCCGTGACCGTACCGACGTCGGTGTACGCGGCGTCGGAGGACTGGGGCTCGTCCGGCGACGCGTACACGGACGGCCTGCCGTCCCGCATCCGGCGGGCCGGCGGCGAACTGGCCTCGGCCGTCCTGGGCCGTACCGTCTCCGGGGCTTCCCGGTCGCTGGGGCTGGACGACGGGCTCGACGCGATCGTGCCGTTCGCGCAGCAGCTCGCCGACCTGCGGCTCGACTGATCCGGGCACTCCCCTCGGGGACGCGTCGCACGGACACGCACACGCGGGCACCCAGCCCTGACATCCCAAATGTCCGGTCTGCTGAGAGTGTGGACCGGACATCGGACCGAGCGGGAGGCAGAACATGGGCAGGATCGTCGTAGGCGTGGACGGCTCGGCATCGTCGATCAAGGCACTGCACTGGGCAGTCCGCCAGGGCGAGCTGACCGGCGACACCGTCGAAGCCGTCAACAGCTGGGAGTACCCCGCCACCAGCTGGGCTTCGATGATGCCGGGCATGCCGGAGGACTTCGACCCGCAGGCCCTGGCGACCGTCTCCCTCACGGAGGCCCTGGAAGAGGCGCTCGGCGCGGAGCGCGCGGCGGGGGTCAGCAAGGTCGTGGTGATCGGCAACCCGGCCCAGAACCTCATCGACCGGGCGCAGGGCGCGAACTTGCTGGTGGTCGGCGCACGGGGCTACAGCGGATTCAAGGCGACCCTGCTGGGCTCGGTCAGCCTCCACGTCACCCAGAACGCACCCTGCCCGGTGACCGTCGTACGCGACTGAGAGCCGGCGGACGGCGACGAGAAGCCGAGACACGAGGCGAGGGCGGTCCCGCAGGGGGCCGCCCTCATGGCCGCCGTCGCGCTCCGGACGTGACGCCCCGCGTACCCGGCCCTCACCGGGAAGGCCCCTCTCACCGGGGCCGTCCCTCATGGACAGTCAGCCGAGGCCCTCACCGGTCCGGTCGTTCCGGCGGCCGATTCGGCGCCGGCCCGCACTCGGCTCGGTGGAGGGCCTGTCGGTGATGCGGTGGGCGGTTCTGTCGGTGGCCCGGTAGATCGTCCCGCCGGTGGTGCGGTCGGTGGTCCTCTCCTCCGGCCAGTCCTCCCGCGAGTAGAAGAAGTAGTACATGGCGAGACCCACCGGGACGCCGACCACCAGACCGAGGATGGTCGAGCGCAGCACACTGGTGTCGGTCAGACTCACCAGGAACCCGATCGCGGACGCCGTCAGCGCCCCGTAAGCCGCCGCCCGCGCCTCGCGCGGGATCACGTACTGGAACCGGGCCAGGGCGAAACAGAGCACGGCGAACGCGACACCGGCGGCGAAGCCCAGTGCCACCTGTCCGCCCGTGCTCGGGCCGCCGTCGCGCCGGATGAACGCGGCGTAGAAGCCGTAGATGACGCCCAGGAGCACGGGCACCGCCCAGGACATCGCGGTGTGGTGATGGGCCGGCGTCCGGGCACGCGGTGCCCCGGTCCTCGACCCGGCGGGCATGGCTGCGTGTGTGGCCATGGCGGAGAGCTCCTTCCGTCGCCCCCTTTTGACTCCAGCGCACACCCGGCCGCGCCACCCGGCAACTCGAATGGACGACGGCCCGGGGCGCGGGACCGGCCGCCGGGATTCCCTGAGGGGATGCGGACCTCTCTCGTCGCGACCCTGTCGGCCGTGCTGCTCGTCCTGCTCGCCGTCCTGGTGCCGCTGAGCGCGCTCTCCGCCTGGGTCGACCTGGAGATCGACGACACCGACCGGTACGTGGCGGCCGTCTCCCCGCTCTCCTCGGACCCCGCGGTGCGCGAGACCGTCGCCGACCTCATCACCGACGAGGCGATGAAGCAGATCGACCTGGGCGCGCTTCAGGACGCGATGCGGGACTTCCTGCACCAGGGCGTGCTGTCGTTCACCACGACGGACGCGTTCCGTTCGGCGTGGGACGCGGCGAACCGCACCGCCCACGAGTCGATCACGGCCGCTCTCGACGGGGACTCCGGCGAGGCGGTGACCATCGACCTGGCCCCGGTGATCGAGCAGGTGAAGAAGGAGCTGGAGAACAACGGGGTGCCGTTCGCCGACCAGATCCCCGTCGAGCACACCGAACTCACCGTCCTCTCCGGGGACCGCGCCGACCACGTGCGCGAGGCGTTCGGATGGCTGCGGTACGCCAGCGTCTGGCCGGCCGTGGCCACCCTGGTCCTCCTCGTGCTGGTGGTGGGGCTGGCCACGGTCCGGGGCGGCCGCCGCGCCGGTCTCTTCGCCACCGCCGTCGCGGGCGGCGGACTCGTCCTGGGCGCGGTCGTGCTGCGGGTCCTGATGGCGGTGGGCCGCTCCGAGGTGCTGGACGCGGTGCCGGACAGCGACCGGGACGGTGCGGCGGCGATCTCCGACGCGCTGACCGCCTCGCTGCGCACCACGTTCTGGTGGCTCCTGGGGGTGGGCGCGGTGCTGCTGGTGGCCGGCCTCACCGCCCGGTACCTGCTGACCCCGCGCCGTCCGCGGTGACGCGGAGACGGCCCGGCCGCCCCGGTCCACGCACCGGCCGGGGCGCCCCCGACGTGCGGCACGGAACGGGCCGGGCGAGAGTGGGAGCCTGATCGCCGGGGGTGACTGGGAGGTTGCCGTATGCGTGCCGTCGCCGTCACCGCGTTCCCCTCGGAGGCCGAGCTCGTCGAACTCCCCAAGCCCGATCCGGCACCGGGCGAGGTGCGGGTACGCGTCGAGTACGCGGCCCTCAACCCGGGCGACTGGCAGCGCGCCGACGATCCGGCGGCCCGCTCGTCCTCCCGGGGCTTCCCGCACGTGCTCGGGGTGGACTTCGCCGGCCGGGTGGACATGATCGGCCGCGGCCCCAGCCGTTTCCGGGTGGGTGACCCGGTGTTCGGCCGGGTCGCCCACCCCCTGCCCGGCGGGGGCGCCTACGCCGATTACGTATCGGTGCACCAGGACTCGCCGATCGCCCCGGTCCCGACCGGACTGTCCCTCAAGGCCGCCGCCGCGCTGCCGACAGCCGGGACGGCCGCGTGCCAGATCCTGGCCGCCACCGGTGCAGGTGAGGGCGAGTCCCTGCTGATCGTCGGAGCGGCGGGCGGCATCGGCAGCTACCTCACCCAGCTCGCCTCCGCCCGGGGCGTCCACGTGCTCGCCGCCGTACGCGGCGACGAACGCCGCAGGATGGCCATCCTCGGGGCCACCCGCACCCTGGACGTCTCGGCCGGACCGGAATCGCTCCTCGCCGCCGTACGGGAGCTGTACCCCCACGGGGTGAACGCCCTCGCCGACCTCGTCTCCGAAACCCCGCAGGCCTTCGCTGCGCACGCCGCGCTCGTCCGGGAGGGCGGAGTCGTCCTCACCACCCGTGGCGCCACCGACGGCCCCGGAAACCCTGCGCAGCACGGCGGCCCGCCCCCCGTCGACTTCCGGCTCGCCCCGTCCGCCCTCCTGCTCGACGCCCTCGCGGCGGCCGTGACCAGTGGGGCGTTCGTCGTCCCCATCGACATCGAACTGCCCCTGGAGAAGGCACCCGAGGCGCTCGCGCAGAACCGCGCGGGCGGCGCCCGGGGCAAGACGGTCTTCGCCCTGGGACCCAGCGGCGCCGGACACCACCACCGGTAGCCCGCCCCCGCTCCAGCGCCCCCGCCCGGCTCGCTCCCACTCGCCCCGCCCGGAAGGAACCCCCGTGCCCGACAACGACATCCTCGCGAACATCGACGAACTCGTCGCCGAGGAGCGGTCCCTGCGCGACCGGTCCTCCGGCGCCCTCGGCCTGACCGCGGAGGAGAAGATCAGGTTGCGTACGGTGGAGGTCCAACTCGATCAGTGCTGGGACCTGTTGCGGCAGCGCCGCGCGCTCAGCGAGTACGGCGAAGACCCCTCAAAGGCCCGAGTACGCCCGGCCGACGAAGTGGAGGGGTACCAGAGCTGAGCCGCCCGGCCAGCACCCACAGGGTCCCTGAGGAGAGTGAGCAGTGGCCACGGCCGACGCCGTCACCAGCACCGGAAAGCGACGCGTGACACCGCCGCCCTGGCTTCTGAACGGGCTCCGCCCACAGCCCACACCGATCCCCTGGGCGGCCGTGCTCCGCGCCTCCGTCGCCATGGCCGCACCGCTCGCCGTCGGCTTCGCCGCCGACCGCCCCTCCTACGGCGCCCTCGTGTCCATGGGGGCGCTCTCCGGTGTCATCGGCGACACCGCCGACGCCTACCGGATGCGCATCTTCAACATCGCCGTGCCGCAGCTCTTCGGCGCCCTCGGTGTCACCCTCGGCTCACTCGTGTACGGAACCGGCTGGGCCGCAGTGGGCGTGCTGACCGCCCTCGCACTGGTCTCCGGGATGATGTCGACGATCGGCGCCGTGGCATCCGTCTCCGGCCTGCTTCTCCTCCTCAACTCCGTGATCGGCGCCGGTCTCCCGATGCCCGACCCCTGGTGGGTCGCCCCGCTGCTGCTCGCGTTCGGCGGACTGGTGGTGCTGGCGCTCGCCCTTCTCTCGTGGCCCTTCCGCCGCAGGCTCCCCGAACGCGCCGCGGTCGCCCGCACCTACCGCTCGGTCGCCGCCCTGCTGCAGGCCGCCGGAACCCCCGCGTACGAACTGCACCGCCAGGACGTCACCGAGAGCCTCAACACCTCCTACGACCTGATCCTCGCCCGCCGGGCCCGCTACCACGGCCGCAGCCCCGCCATGGTGCGGACGCTCTCCCAGCTCAACGTCGTGATCCCGCTCGTCGAAGCGGCACCCGCCGCCCACGGCGAGGGCCGCCCCCTGCCCGACGCCGTCCCGGCAGCCGTACGCGCACTGGCGGACGACATCGAACGGGGCCGCACCGGACGCCCCGAACCCGAACTTCCCGCGCCCGTTTCGCCCGCCACCCACGCCGTGGACAGCGCGCTGCGCCATACCGCGACCGTCGTGCACCGGGCGGACCCCGACCCCTACAACGTGGACGACCGGCTCGGCCGGCCCGCCGCCCTGCGCGTCCGGATCCGCCGGTCACTGAGGTCCGTACTGCTCTCCGAAGCGTCCTGGCGCTACGGGCTGCGCCTCGCCCTGTGCATCGGGCTGGCCCAGGCGCTCACCTCGCTCATCCCGGTGGAGCGCTCCTACTGGGTCGCGCTGACCGTCACCTTCGTCCTCAAGCCGGACTACGGCTCCGTGTTCTCCCGCGCCGTACTCCGGGCCGTGGGCACCACCGCCGGGCTGGTCGTCGCCGCTCCCGTACTGGCCGAAGTACCGGCCGGCTGGTGGTTCGTCCCGGCGATGGTGGTGCTGGCCGCGCTGATCCCGGCGCTGACGGCGAAGGGGTACGCGTTCCAGACCGCGGCCGTCACGCCGCCCATCCTGCTGCTCTCCGACCTCCTCAACCACCAAGGCCTCGACCTGGTCCCGCCGCGCTTCCTCGACAGCCTGCTCGGCTGCGCGATCGTGCTGGTGGCCGGCTATCTGCTCTGGCCGGAGAGCTGGCACACCCGCGTCGGCGACCGGCTCGCGGACGCGGTGGAGGACATCGCCGACTACGTCGCCTACGCCTTCGACTTCACCAGCGAGCACGACCGGGCCGAGCGGGTCCGCGCGCGCCGGCGGCTCTACCGCGACCTGTCGGCCGTGCGCTCCGAGTTCCAGCGCGCCCTCACCGAACCGCCGCCCATGGGCACGCGCGCGGCGGCCTGGTGGCCGCTGGTCGTGGCGGTCGAGCGCATCGTCGACGCCGCAACAGCGGCCCGGGTACGGCTGAATCACGGCGCCCCGCCACCCGTACCCGGCGAAGCCATCATGATCGAGGGCCAGTTGCGGGAGCTGGCCGCCGGAATCCGCTCCAGCGAAACCCTGGTGGGGGTGCGGGCCGACCTCTCCGGCGTGGAGGAGAGCGTGCTCGGCCCGCTCTGCCGAGAAGTCGCGGCAGCCCGAGCCATCGCCTCACCGCAGCCTTGAGGCTGTTTCACGTGAAACACGGAGAGTGAACAAGGGCCACGGCCCGCTCCACCGGCGGAGGGAAGAGACCGTGTTCAGTGCGGACCGGCGTCCCGGCCACCGTGCAACCGGTCCATCTCGCGGCGGTCGCGCTTGGTCGGCCGACCGGTACCCCGGTCACGGACGGGAACCTGGAGCGCCAGTTCACGCGGCGGCGGGGGCGGGCTGCTGTCGACGAAGCACTCCACCGCCACCGGTGCACCGACGCGCTTCTTCACGATCTTCGACACGGTGACGATCCGGTCCCGGCCCTCGTGCCGCAGCCGCACCTCGTCACCGATCCGCACGGACTGCGCGGGCTTCGCACGTTCCCCCGCGACCTTGACGTGCCCGGCACGACAGGCGGCGGCCGCCTGCGCCCGGGTCTTCGTCAACCGGACCGACCAGATCCACACATCGACCCGGACACTTCCTGCCGTCTGCGGAGCCTCACCGGAAACCGAAACCATGGTCCGACTGTAACGGGGGAGCCCGACGCGCGAAGACCGCTGCCGGAACGGACCACCGGGCGTCCCGGCAGACCCGGGACGTGTGCGCACCGTGACGAGGTACGTCCGTCCGGGTGTTGAGGAACAAGTCCATGAACCTGTGGCGAAGTCCGCCTGCCCGCCGAACTCTTGGGTTCTCACCAAGGGTTGTCCCGCAATTCGTGGTGGATCGGTGCACGGCGTCAGATGCGGTGCGTCGCAAGGCGGAGGAGCGTCCGCATACTGGATGTAGCGGGACGTTCCGACAACGCGGCGAGGTGCCGTAGCTGTCGTCGCGCACCCGCCAGGAATCGCGGGACAGCCCTTAGGAAACGGTTGCGCGTCGGTTCACCCGCGTGCGGGCCGGACAGCCGAACGGCCTGATCCGGCCGCTAACCTTACGTATCCGTCCTGGCCAGGGATGATTTTCCACGGGTCGGACATATCCCGCACCCAACTCACGCGAAAGGCCTCGCCCATGGGCATTCGGAGCTTGCTGCGCAAGGTGTTCGGCCGGGAGCAGGACGAGCCGACCACGGCCACCGTTCCTCCTCAGGGTGAGCGCGCCCGATCGACGGAGCCGGAATCGGACGCGGTCCAGGAGAGCGTTCCCGCTGCCGAACCCAAGGTGACCGTTCCCGCGCCCGCCGCATCCCCTCTCTCCTCCGCCTCGCGCTCCTCCTCGGACGCGGGTACGAGCGGGTCGGCCGCTACGAACGGGGAAGACCGGCCGGACAAGGGCCACGCGGCCGAGCTGGTGGCCGCCGCCTTCGACCAGCCGTCCGCCACCGCGACGCCGACGGTCCCCGCCCAGAACACGGGCCCCAAGCCCGCGTCAGAGACGAAGCCCGCGCCCGAGACCGTGCCGGCCGCCGAAGCGGAAGCCGAGCCGACACCGGCGGCCGAGCCGACACCGGCGGCCGAGGTGAAGCCGGCTGCCGAGCCGGAGGCCGAGACCGAGCCCGCGCCGGTCGCCGAGTCAAAGCCGGTCGCCGAGACCGAGAGCGCGGACGCCGCGGTCATCGAGCCGGAGATCCTCGCCGCCGCCATCACCATCGACATGGACCCCGAGCCCGAGCCCGAAGCAGCACCGGCGCCGAACGGGAGCGCCGACGCCCCGAAGGCGGAGACCCCCGAGGCAGCCGAGACCCCCGAGGCAGCCAAGGCCGCCAAAGCCGAGGGTGCGGAGAAGGCCGCCGAGGCCGCCCTCGACGCGATCATCATCGACTACGAGCCCGAACCGGCCGCCGAAACGCCCGCCCCCGAGGCAGCGGCCCCGGCCGTCCCGGAACCCGCGGTCGCGCCCGAGGCGGCAGTGGAAGCCCAGGCTGCCCCCGCCACCCCGGAACCTGCGACAGTCCCGGAGGCCACCCCGGCCACCACCGCCAAGTCCGCCACCTCGCTCGCCCGGGTGAAGTCGCGTGCCCCCGGGCTGGTCGCCCCGTACAAGTCCGCTCAGGCCGCGCTGAAGGCCGAGGGGCTGACCGGACTGCGGGCCTCCGTCTATCTGGTACTCGACCGCTCGGGCTCGATGCGGCCGTTCTACAGGGACGGCAGCGCACAGCACCTGGGCGACCGCACGCTGGCCCTCGCCGCGCACCTGGACGAAGGCGCCTCGGTCGACGTGGTCTTCTTCTCCACCGACATCGACGGCACCGGAACGGTCGCGCTCGAAGGCCACGAGGGCCGTATCGACGCGCTGAACGCCGGTCTGGGACGCCTGGGGCGGACCCACTACCACCGGGCCGTCGAAGAGGTCGTCTCCCACTACGAGAAGTCCGGCGCCACCGGCCCCGCGCTGGTCGTCTTCCAGACGGACGGCCCGCCGGACGCCAAGGTCGCGGCCAAGCAGGCACTGACCGAGGCCGCGCGGCTGCCGCTCTTCTTCCAGTTCGTCGCGTTCGGCGACCACGACGCGAAGGGCTTCGACTTCCTGCGGAAGCTGGACGCCGAGCACGCCGGCTTCTTCCACGCCGGCCCGGCGCCCGCCACGATCCCGGACGCCACGTTCTACCGGGAGATCCTCGCCGGGCTCCCCGCCTGGATCGCGGCCCGGTCGGGCGGCTCCGCCGGCTGACCCCGGCAGCCGCAGAGTACCCACGCACCGCGCGCACCGCGCACCTGAACCACCGCTCCACCGCACGTCACGGCGGGCCCGGTCACCGGGCCCGCCGTCCGCGTCCGCGGACGAACCGGCCGCTCCCGGGGCCCACCAGGCTCCGGTCCACGGTGGGAGAGGAATAAGAAGGCGGGGGAACCCCGTGCGGACCGTTAGGATTTTGACCATGGCGGCCACTGGATCCGAGAAGCAGGGAGAGACGTCGTTCTACGTCTCCACCCCCATTTACTACGTCAACGACGCTCCTCACCTGGGCCACGCCTACACGACCGTCGCAGGCGACGTGCTCACGCGCTGGCACCGCCAGCGCGGCGAGAAGGTGTGGTACCTCACCGGCACGGACGAGCACGGTCAGAAGATCATGCGCACGGCCGATCAGCACGGCGTCACCCCGCAGGCCTGGTGCGACAAGCTCGTCGAAGAGGCGTGGAAGCCCCTCTGGGAGCACCTCAACATCGCGAACGACGACTTCATCCGCACCACGGAGAAGCGTCACACCGACCGGGTGCAGGAGTTCGTCCAGGACTTGTACGACAAGGACGAGATCTACAAGGGCGGGTACGAAGGCCCGTACTGCGTGGGCTGCGAGGAGTACAAGCTCCCCGGGGACCTCATCCAGGCCGAGGACGGCACTCCGCTGTGCCCGATCCACAAGAAGCCGGTGGAGATCCTCAAGGAGGAGAACTACTTCTTCAAGCTGAGCGAGTACGGCCCGAAGCTGCTGGAGTTCTACGAGGCCAACCCGGGCTTCATCCAGCCGGAGTCCGCCCGCAACGAGGTCGTCAACTTCGTCAAGCAGGGCCTCCAGGACCTCTCGATCTCCCGCTCGACCTTCGACTGGGGTGTCCCGGTGCCGTGGGACGAGAAGCACGTCATCTACGTGTGGGTCGACGCCCTGCTCAACTACGCGTCGGCGGTCGGCTACGGCGCCAACCAGGAGAAGTTCGACGCGACCTTCCCGGCCAACGTCCACCTGGTCGGCAAGGACATCCTCCGTTTCCACGCGGTGATCTGGCCCGCGATGCTGATGGCTCAGGGCCTTCCGCTGCCGGGCCGGGTCGCGGCCAACGGCTGGCTGATGGTCGGCGGCGAGAAGATGTCGAAGTCGAACCTGACCGGCATCAAGCCGCAGGACCTGACCTCGCACTTCGGCGTGGACGCGTACCGCTGGTACTTCCTGCGCGCCATCGCCTTCGGCAGCGACGGCTCCTTCTCGTGGGAGGACTTCTCGGCCCGCTACACCTCCGAGCTCGCCAACGACTACGGCAACCTCGCCTCCCGCGTGGCCGCCATGATCGGCAAGTACTTCGGCGGCACGCTCCCGGAGGCGACCGCCGCCGGTGACGCCGAGCAAGCGGTCCAGGAGGGTCTCGCGAAGGCCGTCGCCACGTCGGACCTGAAGATCGGCGAGGAGCTCGACTTCCAGGCCGGCATCCTGGCGATCTTCGACTTCGTGAAGCAGGTCAACGGCTACATCACGGAGCAGGAGCCGTGGAAGGTCGCCAAGGACACCTCCCCCGAGGGGCAGGCCCGTCTCGCGACGATCCTGTACACGGCGTCCGAGGCGCTGCGCGGTGTCGCGGTGCTGCTGAACCCGGTGATGCCCGAGACCTCGCAGAAGCTGTGGGAGTCGCTCGGCGCCGAGCCCTCCCTGGGGGCCCTGGCCGACCAGCGGGTCCAGGACGCGGGCACCTGGGGCCGGCTGCCCGCCGGCGCCACGGTCACCAAGGGCGCGGTGCTCTTCCCTCGCCTGGAGGAGAAGCCGGCCGCGTAGCCGGTACACGGCCGTACGCGGCCCGGCCGCACGCAGCGGACACACCGGAAGGGCGGGACCCCCGTGGCCCCGCCCTTCCGGCGTACCCGGGTCCTGACGTCCGCCGGGCGGCGCACGTCGGGGCCCGGGTACGTGTCAGCGGGCCAGTGACGCCTTGTCGCCCATCACGATGACCGGCTTCTTCTCCGGGTCGAGCGTGAGCAGCAGCTCCTTCATCCGGTCCTCGGAGACCGAGACACAGCCCTGGGTCGGCCCGCCGTGGTCCACGTGGATCCAGATGCCGCCGCCCCGGTCCTCGCCGAGCGGGCGTTCGTGGTCGATCGGGCTGACGCCTTCAACGCGGTTGTAGTTGATGGCCACGACGTAGTCGAAGGAGCCGGCGAGCGGCTCACCGAAGAATCCGTCTCCCTCCACCGCGAAGTACTCCTCCTCGTCGTAGGGGAGCAGCGCGCCCGGGTCGGGCAGCTTGCCGCCCGCGTCGGTGAGGCCGAACACGCCGACGGGGGACCGGAGGTCCCCCGCGTAGTGCTCGTCGGTCCATCCCTCCATGCCGTTGTGGGCGGCCCAGGGTTCGAAGACGGGCGTCCAGCTCCGGTCCGGGGCGTCCCGGGCGTACAGGACGGCGGTGGACTCGTTGGAGTCCGCGCCCTGGCCCGTCACGACGAACGCCTGCCGGGCGTCGACCGGGATCTGCGCACGGGTCCCGGGTCCCAGCCCCGGGATCTCCAGGATCCGTACGGGCGGGGCGGGCGGGGCGGGAGCGGCCGAGGCACCGGCGGGCCCCCGGCTGCCCTCGTCGTCCGACCGGACTCCGGCCACCGCCTTCGGCGGGGCTCCCGAAGTGGTGTGGCCGCCGCAGCCGGTGAGCACCAGGAGCAACGCGAAGACCGTGGCGACGAGCAGACGGGACCGCCGCCGGCGTGGCGCAGCGCGGGTGACGGTGCCCGGGCGGAGGCGCACGTCCGGGCTCGGGGCGACGCCCCGGCGGAATACGGGGGGAGTGGACGGACGGGGGGAGACACGCGGACAGGGGGAGACGGACACGGGGCGGGCTCCTGAGTGGTTCTGACTGACGGCCTCTCAGAAGCCACTCTTCGCCGCGCCCGGCCCTCGCGAATCCGGGCGGGGGCCATCCGGCGGTACACCCGTCCACGCGTTACCACGGCGGCCGGCGAGCAGGGGGCTACGACGCCCCGGAACGACGGAACAGCCCCCGACCGGTCGATCGGGGGCTGTTTCACGTGAAACGTGGCGGACGGCGGGCGCGTGACGCCTGAGGCGGCGGCTACCCCGTCACGCTACTTCTCGGTCTTCTCCGCGGCGGCGGTCTCGGCCTTGGCGGCCTCGCCCTTCGACACGGCGGCCGGCTTGCGGAGCTGGATGTTCAGCTCGCGCAGACGGGCCTCGTCCAGCACGGTCGGGGCACCCATCATCAGGTCCTGGGCGTTGCCGTTGAGCGGGAAGGCGATCGTCTCGCGGATGTTCGGCTCGTCGGCGAGCAGCATCACGATGCGGTCGACACCCGGGGCGATGCCACCGTGCGGCGGGGCGCCGAGGCGGAAGGCGCGCAGCATGCCCGCGAACTCCTGCTCCACGGTCTCGCGGTCGTAGCCGGCGATCTCGAAGGCCTTGAGCATCAGCTCGGGCTCGTGGTTGCGGATCGCGCCGGAGGACAGCTCGATGCCGTTGCAGACGATGTCGTACTGCCAGGCGAGGATGTCCAGCGGGTCCTTCGTCTCCAGGTCCTCCAGGCCGCCCTGGGGCATCGAGAAGGGGTTGTGCGAGAAGTCGATCTTGCCCGTCTCCTCGTCCTTCTCGTACATCGGGAAGTCGACGATCCAGCAGAACCGGAAGACGCCCTCCTCGAAGTGACCGGAGCGCTTGGCCGTCTCGACGCGGACGGCCGACATGATCTTGGAGACCTCGTCGAACTCGCCGGCGCCGAAGAAGATCGCGTGGCCCGGGACGAGCGAGAGACGGTCGGTGAGCGTCTTGACGTCGTCCTCGGTGAGGAACTTGGCGATCGGACCGGCCAGCGTGCCGTCCTCGCCGACGCGGACCCAGGCAAGGCCCTTGGCGCCGTGCTCGACGGCGTACTCGCCGAGGCCGTCGAAGAACTTGCGGGACTGACCGGCGGTGTCCGGGACGGGCAGCGCGCGGACGTGCTTGCCGGCGAACGCCTTGAACCCGGAGTCGGCGAAGACGTCCGAGATGTCGACGAGCTCCAGCTTGGCGCGGAGGTCGGGCTTGTCGTTGCCGTACTTCAGCATCGACTCGCGGAACGGGATGCGCGGGAACGGCGAGGTGACCTCGCGGCCGTTGCCGAATTCGGTGAAGAGCTCGGTCATCAGCTTCTCGATCGGCTGGAAGACGTCCTCCTGCTCGACGAACGACATCTCGACGTCGAGCTGGTAGAACTCGCCCGGCGAACGGTCGGCACGGGCGTCCTCGTCGCGGAAACAGGGCGCGATCTGGAAGTAGCGGTCGAAGCCGGAGATCATCAGCAGCTGCTTGAACTGCTGCGGGGCCTGCGGCAGCGCGTAGAACTTGCCGGGGTTGAGTCGCGACGGCACGACGAAGTCACGGGCGCCCTCGGGGGAGGTCGCGGTGAGGATCGGGGTTGCCATCTCGTTGAAGCCGAGGGCCACCATCTTCGAGCGGATGGAGGCGATCACGGCCGAGCGCAGCATGATGTTGCGGTGCATGCGCTCGCGGCGCAGGTCGAGGAAGCGGTACTCCAGGCGGCGCTCCTCGTTCACACCGTCCTCGGTGTTGATCGTGAAGGGCAGCGGGGCCGCCTCGCCGAGCACCTCGACCTCGGTGACCTCGATCTCGATCTCACCGGTCGGGAGCTCCGGGTTCACGTTCTCGGCACCGCGCGCGGAGACCTTGCCGTCGATCCGGACGACGGTCTCCTTGGTCAGCTTCGAGAGCGCCTCGTTCCCCGGGGTGCCGGGACGGGCGACGAGCTGGACCAAGCCGTAGTGGTCGCGGAGATCGATGAAGAGGATGCCGCCCAGGTCTCGGCGATTGTGCAGCCAGCCGCTCAGCCGGACGTCGGTGCCGACGTCAGAGGCGCGGAGCTCGCCGCAGGTGTGGGACCTGTACCGATGCATCGTCGTTCATCCAGTCTTCGCGGTTGGGGTCTGTGAGCCACCCCAGGCTACCGCCCGGAGCCCGGCCACTTCATTGCCATAAGCACTTCAAGATCATCCGGAGCCGTCGCGCGGCCTCGGGAGGCCCGCCGGGCACCCGGGGGACGGACCTCGCCACGTCGGTCAGGCCCCCGCGGCGGCGGTCAACGGTGGCGTCCCGGGAACACACCTTCCTAAAGTGGGGCAATGCGTACCGAGGACATCCTGGCGGCCATCGAGACGGGGCTCTGGCGCTGGGACACCGCGGACGGGACGGTCGTGATCGACGCGGAGGCCGCCCGTCTCCTCGGTCTGCCCGGGGGCGGGACGTACCGGGAGGCCACCGTACGAGCCTGCTACCACCCGGCCGACTGGAACGAGGTCCGCGGCGTCGTCGGCCTCGCGGTCGCCGAGGACACCCTCGCGGAGTCCCGGCTCCGGGTCGTCGACGAGCGGGGCAGGGTGGTCCGTACGGTACGGACGCGGTCCCGGCCCCACGTGCCCGAGGGCAAGACCGTGGAGCAGGTCGTCCTCCACGGCACGCTCCAGGAGGTCGCGGAGCCCATCCCCGGCACGTCCGTGCAGACCCCCGTCACCGGCGACTGGAGACGCTCCCGCGAGGCGTTCCTGCTCGACGCCGGGAGGGCTCTGGCGGAGGCCCGGTCGACGGAAGAAGTGCTGAGGGTGGCCGGATCGCTCTCGATGCCGGGCTTCTCGCCGGACGGGCTGGCGGTCTTCGGCATCGAGGGGGACCGGCTGACCGTCGTCGGCCACCACGGCCACAACGACGGCGACGAGGAACCCTTCGCCGACATGCCCCTCCAGACCGATTACCCCGCCGCCGAGGTCGCCCGAAGCGGCCGGGCGATCTACATGTCCACGCCCGAGGAGTACGCCCGTCGTTTCCCGCTCACCTGGCCGCTCGCCCGCAATTTCGGCCGGCGGTCGTGGGCGTTCCTGCCGCTGGTGGTCTCCGGGCACACCATGGGCGCCTGGATGGCCGGCTTCCACCAGCCGGTGAGGTTCTCCCCCGACGAGCGGGCCGTCCTCACCACCGTCGCCAGGATGCTCGCCCAGGCCCTCGCCCGCGCCGGGGAGGCCGAGACCGAGCGGGAGCTCTCGCTGGGGCTCCAGCGGGCGATGATGCCGTCCCTGGGGGTCAGCGTTCCCGGCATCACGGTGGCGGCCCGCTACATCCCCACCGGCGGCGGCCTCCAGGTCGGCGGCGACTGGTACGACATGATTCCGCTGCCCAACGGCCGGGTCGCGCTCGTCATCGGGGACGTCCAGGGCCACGACGTGCGCGCCGCCGGGCTGATGGGGCAGCTCCGCATCGCCCTGCGCGCGTACGCCTCCGAGGGGCACCGCCCGGACGCGGTGCTCGCCCGGGCTTCCCGCTTCCTGTCCGGCCTGACCAAGGCGTACGAGTACGACGGCGACGGCAACGAATCCAGTGCCCCGCGCTTCGCGACCTGCCTGTACGCCGAGGTCGACCCGGCCGACGGCACCCTCGACATCGCCC
Source organism: Streptomyces sp. NPDC060198 (assembly GCF_042728415.1). Lineage (NCBI taxonomy): Bacteria > Bacillati > Actinomycetota > Actinomycetes > Kitasatosporales > Streptomycetaceae > Streptomyces > Streptomyces sp. NPDC060198. The sequence goes on from NZ_JBHWZJ010000041.1 coordinate 25,813, forward strand.
GGGCCGGCCACCCCGACCCCGTGGTGATCAGCGCCGACGGCACCGCCGTCATCCGGCAGACGGGGGGCGGGCTGCCCCTGGGCATCGAGACCGACGCCGACTACCCGACGACACAGGTGGTGCTGGAGCCCGGCGAGACGATCATGCTCTGCACCGACGGGCTCATCGAGACCGGCGGCCACGACCTCATGACCGGCTGGGACCGGCTGCGCCCGGTCATGGAGACCCCCGGAGCCGATCCCGAGACCCTCGCCGAGGCACTCGTGGAGGCGGTCCACGGCCCCACCTCGCACTACACGACGGGCCCTCTCGCCGAACGGCACGAGGACGACATCGCGCTGGTGCTGCTCCGCCGGGACACCCCCGCCACCCTGGCGAAGACCCCGCCGCGCCGGGCCGCCGTCACCATCGCGCAGGCCGAACCGGAACGGATCTCCGTCGCCCGGCAGCTGCTGCGCGAGCTGCTGCACGACTGGGCGGACGCGGAACAGGTCGACTCGGCGGTGCTGATGCTCTCCGAGATGGCCACCAACGTGCTGGTCCACACGGACGGCGACGCGCTGATGGTGGCGGAGGTGACCGGCGAGCGGGGCGAGCGGCGGCTGCGGGTCGAGGTCGCGGACGGCAGCGACGAACTCCCGCACAAGCGGCGCCCCGGCGAGATGGCGTCCAGCGGACGCGGACTGGTCCTGATGGAGATGCTGGCGGACAACTGGGGCGTCGATCCGCGCGGCGAGGGCAAGTCGACCTGGTTCGAGCTGTACGAGTCTACCGAACCCGACGAACTCGGCGCGCGGCCGATCCCGTTCGAGCAGATCTGACCGGCCCGCCCCACCGGACGGCCACGCGCCTCAGACCAGCACCACCGAGAAGCCGTCCAAGGTGATCCAGGTGATGGCGCTGGTGGTCGTACCGCCGGACACCGTGATGCGCCCCGCCGTGCTGATCTCCACCCGGCAGGCGTTGACGCCGGCCTTGTTGTTGCGCGGGCACACGCCCCGGGAGATCTTGGGCACGGCGAGGGAGGCTGGTACCGCTCCCAGCACGGCATCCCCGGCGAAGGCGCAGGTGACGCCCCCGCGCAGCTGGAGGAAGTCCGTACCGGCGATCCTGATCACGCGGGCGCCCGGGGTGTCGGCCGAGGCGGTGACCCCCGAGGCCAGGGCGAGGGCCGTCCACGGGTGGACGACCTCGACGCCCCCCGTGCCGGTGGTGGCGGCCACGGCGGGGGCGGCGGCCAGCAGGGGTGCGGGGACGGTGACGGCCGCGGTCAGCAGGGCGCGACGGCTGGGGGTTCTCTGCGGCAGGACGGGCATGGCTGCTCCTCGGACGGCATGGGGCACGGGAAGGAAAACGGCTGGGGACGGGAAGGGGTGCGGGACGGAAGGGCGTCAGCGCCAGGCCACCGAGAAGGCGTCCAGATCGACCCAGGCGACCGGGTTGTCCGAGGTCGCGCCGAACACGGTGAGCCCGCCGTCGGGCGTGACCTCCGCCCGGCACACGCAGCGCCCGGCCCGGTTGTCGCGGGGCACCTCGGCCCGGACCGTCCGGCTCGGCGTCAGCGTCGGCGGGAGCTGGGCGATCCGGGTGTCCTTCGCGAGGGTCCCCTCGAAGCCCCCGCGCAGCTGGAGGTACGTGGTCCCGGCGATGTCCACCAGGCGTCCGCGCGGGCTCCGGAGGCCGGTCCGCGCAGTGATCCCGGCGGCGGGGGTCAGCGCGGACCAGTCGGCCAGCACCTTCAGCCCCCGCACCGGCGCGTCCGTGGAGAGGAAGCAGATGGTCACCTCGCGCGGGGTGGTGTGGCTCCCGCTGAACCCGAAGAGCAGCCGCGCCTCGGTGCCCATCGGCTCGATGCTCAGCCCCTCGGGCTCCCGGCGCTCCAGGCCGGGCACCGCGGTGATGCGCCGGGGACCGGCGAGGACGGACCCGTCCGTCCAGGACAGGGCGGTGAGGTAGGTGTCGTCCACGTCCGGGTTGCCGGTGTACAGGTAGAGGTGGTCGCCGAGCGACGCGAAGCCCTGGAAGGTGTCGGCCAGGCGCGGCACCAGCGCGGCCGGCGGGTGCGCGATCGTACGCAACGCGGTCCAGGAGACCTGACCGGTGACCGGATGGATCGGGTACTGGGTGAAGAGGTACCCCTGACCGGTCAGGTACCGCACCGTGAGGCGCTGGAACACCGGGTCCACGTTGGGCGCGACGAACCGGGCGTCCGGCACGGGGCTGAACGGCTCCGACAGCACCGAGGAGCTCGGGTCGACCGTCTGCCCGGGGAGGTACGGGAACCGGGCGATCCGTGTACCGAACTGCTCGTACAGCGGGCCGGTTTCGGTCCACAGGTAGGTCGTGCCGCCGATGTGCTGCGCGCCGATCTGGTAGCCGTGGCCGAAGCCGTTCAGGTGCATGTGGTCGATCGCCCGCCCGGTGGCGCGGTCCATGCGGTAGACGCAGAGGTTCCCGTACTCCAGCGCGTCACGGATCTGCACCACGAAGAGGTCGTGCGTCACCGGGTCGACGGCCATGGACTGGGGTGCCCGGGTGTGCTTCTCGTGGTTCAGCGGGGTACCGCTGAGGACACGGCCCCAGGAGCCGGCCAGGTCGATGAGATCCGTAACCGCCACGGACAGTGTCCCCTCCCCACGGGCCCGTGGGGGGCCGCGCGCGAAGATCGTATGTGCTCCGTCACGGCACGCCCGGGGGACCCGCCGAGCGCCGTGGGACGAGAACGCCGCTGGTGGGATCAGGCCGGAGCGCTCCCCGCCGGAGGTTCGTCCGCGGGTGCCGTGTTCCGGTCCCGCAGCTCCTCGATCACCCCGAAGGCCGCCGCGCAGAGCGGGACGGCGAGCAGCATGCCGAGAATCCCGGCGACGCTCGCCCCGGCGGTCAGCACGATCAGGATGACGGCCGGATGCAACCGCACGGTGCGGCTCTGGATCATCGGCTGGAGCACGTGGCCCTCCAGCACCTGGACCGCGAGCACGACGCCGAGCGCCCAGAGCGCGATGACGAAACCCCGGTCGGCGAGCGCGACCAGGACGGCGACCGCGCCGGAGAGGAAGGCGCCGAGGTACGGGATGTAGGCGCCGACGAAGACCAGCGCGCCCAGCCCCACCGCGCCGGGGACCCGCAGGATCAGCAGGCCGACCGTGATGCAGATCGCGTCGATCAGCGCGATGAACGTGGTGCCGCGCATGAACCCCTCGACCGCCTCGAAGGCCCGGCGCCCCATCGCCTCGACCAGGTCGCCGGAGCCGTGCGGGGCGAGCGAGTGGGCGAGGCGTACGGCCCGGTCGGAGTCGCGCAGGAAGAAGAAAGTGAGCAGCAGGGCGAGGACTGCGGTCGCGATCAGCGAGCCGATCAGGCTCAGCCCGGTGAGGACTCCGCCGGCCGCGGTGGCGCCGAACTTCTCGACGAGGTTCCTGGCGCTGCCCGCGAGGTTGTCCACGGACGCCTCGTCGCCCAGGTCGAAGTGGTCGATCACCCACTGTGCGGCGTCTTTGAGCGAGTCCACGATCTGGTCGCCGGTGTCGATGAGCGCGGTGACGACGATGTACCCGGCCCCGCCGACGACCGCGACCAGGGCGGCGCAGGTCAGCCCGGCGGAGACCGAGCGCTGCACGCGGTGGGCGGTCAGCCAGCGGTGGACGGGGCCGAGCAGAGCCGTACCGAGCAGCGCGAGGAGCACGGGGGTGACGGCGGTCTTGAGGTGGACGGACAGCCAGACGACGACGCCCGCCACCGCGACGACGAGGAGCAGGACGCCGCACCAGGCGGCCGTCCGCCGTGCGACGTCGGGCAGGAGGGGCTTCTGGTTCGGCACTCCCCCACCCGACCACGGGGCGGACACGGTGTCCCGCCCCGCGGGGCGTGCGGGTGACGGTCCGTCACCCGCACCCGGGGCGGATCACATGCCGTGGACCGCCGGAACGGTGCCGAGGCGGCCGGCCTGGAAGTCCTCGAAGGCCTTCTTCAGTTCGGCCTGGCTGTTCATCACGAACGGCCCGTAGTGCGCCATCGGCTCACGGATGGGACGCCCGCCGAGGAGCACGACCTCCAGGTCGGGGGTGTGCCCGTCCTGCTGCTCGTCCGCGCGGACGGTCAGCGAGGAACCGGCTCCGAAGACGGCCGTCTGTCCCATGTGGACCGGGCGGCGCTCGGCGCCCGCGGTGCCGCGGCCGGCGAGCACGTACGCGAGACCGTTGAAGTCCTCGCGCCACGGCAGGGTGACCTCGGCGCCGGGCCGGACGGTCGCGTGGATCATCGTGATGGGGGTGTGCGTGATGCCGGGGCCCTCGTGCCCGTCGAGCTCACCGGCGATGACGCGGAGCAGCGCGCCGCCGTCCGGGGAGGCGAGGAGCTGGACCTGACCGCCACGGATGTCCTGGTAGCGGGGGTCCATCATCTTGTGGCTCTTGGGCAGGTTCACCCAGAGCTGGAGGCCGTGGAAGAGGCCGCCGGACATGACCAGCGACTCCGGCGGGGCCTCGATGTGCAGCAGACCGGAGCCCGCCGTCATCCACTGGGTGTCGCCGTTCTCGATGGTGCCGCCGCCACCGTTGGAGTCCTGGTGGATGAAGCTGCCGTCGATCAGGTAGGTCACGGTCTCGAAGCCGCGGTGCGGGTGCCAGGGGGTTCCCTTGGGCTCTCCGGCCGCGTACTCCACCTCACCCATCTGGTCCATCATGATGAACGGGTCGAGGTGCTTGTAGTTGATCCCGGCGAACGCGCGGCGCACCGGGAAGCCCTCGCCCTCGAAGCCGGTCGGCGCGGTGGTGACCGCGAGGACGGGACGGGCTACGGCGTCGCCCGAGGCGGCCACCTTGGGCAGGGTCAGCGGGTTTTCTACGGTCACTGCGGGCATGGGAGCCACCTCCGGGCGGGATCTGCTTCCAATTTAGTTGAACAGTGAACATCTTGCAAGGCGTCGTTCATTCCCGGCGGGGCGAGGCCGGGGCGCGACCACGGGGAACGGGGGCGCGGCGGCGCACACGGAGAAGGCCCGCACCACACGGGTACGAGCCTCGGGGACGGGCGGACCGCGGCGTCAGCCGTACATGCGCCGCATCGCGAAGTCGACCATCTGCTCGACGGCCTTGGCGTCGAAGACCATCCGGTGGTCGCCCTCCATGTCCAGGACGAAGCCGTACCCGGTCGGGAGCAGGTCGATCACCTCGGCACCGGTGATCACGAAGTACTTCGACTCCTTGCCCGCGTACCGCCGCAGCTCCTTGAGCGTGCTGAACATCGGGATCACCGGGTGCTGGGTGTTGTGCAGCGCGAGGAAGCCCGGGCCGTCGCCGCGCGGGCAGTAGACCTTCGAGGTCGCGAAGATCTGCTGGAAGTCCTCCGCCGCGAGGGTGCCGGTGGTGAAGGCCCGTACCGCGTCCGCCAGGGAAGGCGGCGAGGGCTCGGGGTACAGCGGCTGCTCGGCGTAGCCGCCCATCTGCCCCATCTGACCCATCTGCTGCTGTGCACCCGGGTTCTGGTCGTAGCCGTACATGCCCCAAAGAGTAATCGGACACATCTCCGGCTTGAGGGGTTGCGCCTTATTACTCACGGGTAGCATCATCGGAGAGGTCGACTGATACGCGTCACGCAGCCGGCCGGCCTTCCGCACAGCCCGTCGCCCGACCCGCATCACTCCCCGGGGCGCTGCGCGTCACTGCTATTGATTACGGAGCCTTCCCATGGGGCACTACAAGTCGAATCTCCGCGACATCGAGTTCAACCTCTTCGAGGTGCTCGGGCGCGACAAGCTGTACGGCACCGGTCCGTTCGCGGAGATGGACGTCGAGACCGCGAAGAGCATCCTCGACGAGGTCACCCGCCTCGCCGAGAACGAGCTCGCCGACTCCTACGCCGACGCCGACCGCAACCCGCCGGTCTTCGACCCCGCGACCCACACCGCCCCGGTCCCGGAGAGCTTCAGGCGCTCGTACCAGGCGTTCATGGACTCCGAGTACTGGCGCCTGGGCCTCCCCGAGGAGATCGGCGGCACCACCTCGCCGCGCTCCCTGATCTGGGCCTACGCGGAGATGCTGCTCGGCGCCAACCCGGCCCTGTGGATGTACTCCTCGGGCCCCGCGTTCGCGGGCATCCTGCACGCCGAAGGCAACGACGCGCAGAAGAAGATCGCCGAGATCGCCGTCGAGAAGCAGTGGGGCTCGACGATGGTCCTGACCGAGCCGGACGCCGGTTCGGACGTCGGCGCCGGCCGCACCAAGGCGGTCCAGCAGGACGACGGCTCCTGGCACATCACGGGCGTGAAGCGGTTCATCACGTCCGGTGAGCACGACATGTCGGAGAACATCCTCCACTACGTGCTGGCCCGCCCCGAGGGCGCCGGACCGGGCACCAAGGGCCTGTCGCTCTTCCTCGTCCCGAAGTACCACTTCGACTGGCAGACCGGCGAGCTGGGCGAGCGCAACGGCGTCTACGCCACGAACGTCGAGCACAAGATGGGCCTCAAGGCCTCCAACACCTGCGAGATGACCTTCGGCGACCAGCACCCCGCCCAGGGCTGGCTGATCGGCGACAAGCACGACGGCATCCGCCAGATGTTCATGATCATCGAGTTCGCTCGGATGATGGTCGGCACGAAGGCCATCGCGACCCTCTCCACCGGCTACCTCAACGCGCTGGAGTACGCCAAGGAGCGCGTCCAGGGCTCGGACCTGTCGCAGTTCATGGACAAGACCGCCCCCAAGGTCACCATCACGCACCACCCCGACGTGCGCCGCTCCCTCATGACGCAGAAGGCGTACGCCGAGGGCATGCGCTCCCTCGTGCTCTACACCGCCTCCGTCCAGGACGCGATCCAGGTCAAGGAGGCCGCCGGCGAGGACGCCAAGGCGCTGCACGGCCTCAACGACCTGCTCCTCCCGATCGTGAAGGGCTACGGCTCCGAGCGCTCCTACGAGCAGCTGGCGCAGTCGCTCCAGACCTTCGGCGGCTCCGGGTACCTCCAGGAGTACCCGATCGAGCAGTACATCCGCGACGCCAAGATCGACACCCTCTACGAGGGCACCACGGCCATCCAGGGCCAGGACTTCTTCTTCCGGAAGATCGTCCGCGACCAGGGCGCCTCGCTCAACACGCTCTCCGAGGAGATCAAGAAGTTCCTCGCCGGTGCCCAGGGCAACGAGGAGCTGGCCCCCGCGCTGGACTCCCTCGCCAAGGCCGCCGTGGACCTGGAGGCGATCGTCGGCACGATGATCACCGACCTCACCGCCACCGGCGAGGACGTGAAGAGCATCTACAAGGTGGGCCTCAACACCACCCGCCTGCTGCTCGCCTCCGGCGACGTCGTCGTCGGCTACCTCCTCCTCAAGGGCGCCTCGGTCGCCGTGGAGAAGCTGCCGACCGCCTCCGGCAAGGACATCGCCTTCTACCAGGGCAAGATCGCGGCCGCGAAGTTCTTCGCCGCCAACGTCCTGCCCGGCGTCTCGACGGAGCGCGCGCTCGCCGAGTCCGTGGACAACTCCCTGATGGAGCTCGACGAAGCCGCGTTCTGATCCTTCACGCACTCCGTCACGGCGACGGCCCGCCCCCGCAC